>DATMMV010000001.1:0-20171 GCA_035569635.1 Bacteroidia bacterium
GTAAATAGCGCACCTACATTAACTACTACCGCGACACCTACAGTAATTTGCGCGGGACAAAGCGCGGTGCTTACATCAAGTGGCGCAACATCTTATACCTGGAGTGCCAATGCGGGAAGTGTAACAACCGCAACCGCATCAGTTTCGCCTGTAACAAATACAACTTATACTGTAACCGGAAACAATGCGGGCTGTATATCAACCCAAACCGTTGCAGTATCGGTAACAACCCCTCCAACATTAACTGTAACAGCTACCCCGGCTGCAATTTGTAACGGACAAAGTTCTGTATTAACGGGAAGCGGAGCTGCATCATACACATGGAGCGCGAACGCGGGAGGCGTGAACACATCTACTGTTTCTGTTTCTCCAACCGTAAATACAACTTATACATTAACCGGAAATAACGGCGGATGCCTTTCCTCACAAGTAATTTCTATAACGGTAGGTACTGTTCCAACACTTACTGTAACTGCAACACCCACTGTAATTTGTCCGGGCCAAAGCGTTGTGCTTACATCAAGCGGAGCAACAACTTACACCTGGAGTGCCAATGCGGGTAGCGCAACTACCTCTACAGTTTCTGTTTCTCCGATAACAAACACAACCTATACGGTAACCGGCGCTAACGGCGGCTGTACTTCAACACAAACGGTTTCAGTAGCGGTTAATGCCGCTCCAACGTTAACCATAACTGCAACACCCGCTTCCATTTGTATCGGGCAGAGTACCATTCTTACGGGTGCAGGCGCCACATCCTATACATGGAGCGCGAACGCGGGAGGGGTAAATACAACCACCGTTTCTGTATCCCCAGTGGTAAACACTACTTACACTTTAACGGGAGACAATGGCGGTTGTGTTTCATCACAAATTATTTCTGTTTCAGTGGGGACTTCACCCTCGCTTACTTTAACAGCAACACCTGCGGTAATTTGTGCCGGACAAAGCACAGTACTTAATGCCAGCGGAGCAACAACATATACCTGGAGTGCGAATGCGGGCAGTGCAACCACCTCTACAGTTTCTGTTTCTCCTGTGATTAATACAACTTACACAGTAACGGGTAATAACAGCGGATGTGTAGGCACACAAACAATTTCTGTGAATGTTAACGCAGCCCCAACGCTAACAACCAGTGCAACTCCAACTGTAATTTGTGCGGGGCAAAGTGTTGTGCTTACTTCAAGCGGAGCAACAACATATACCTGGAGTGCCAATGCGGGCAGCGCTACAACATCAACAGTTTCTGTTTCTCCTGTAACAAATACAACATATACGGTAACAGGCAATAATGCCGGGTGTACTGCTACACAAACTGTATCTGTTGTAGTAAACACTCCTTCGACATTAACTATAACAGCAACGCCGGCGGCAATTTGTTCAGGGCAGAGCACTATTCTTACAGGTGCCGGCGCCGCTTCATATACATGGGATGCTAATGCGGGCAGCGCTACAACATCAACGGTTTCTGTATCGCCGATAATAAATACAACTTATACTTTAAGCGGGAATACCAGCGGATGTATATCTACCCAGATCATATCTGTAACGGTAAATCCAACACCAACTATTACCGTAAACTCTGCAACTATTTGTAACGGAAGTTCAACCCCCCTTGTAGTAACCGGTGCTTCAACATATACCTGGTCGCCCGTAACAGGAATCAGTTCTCCGAATTCTGCAACGGTAACAGCAAATCCGAATACAACAACTGTGTACACAATTAACGCTACAGACGCAAACGGTTGCACAACTTCAAATACTTCCACGGTTGTTGTTAATCCTACACCAGCGGCTCCGGTTATTAATCCGGATACAATGCGCTATTGCTTATACCAAATCGTTGGTCCGTTAACAGCTACTGCAACGGGCGGAGCAACCATACACTGGTATGATTCGAATATGAATCCGTTGGCGGGAGTACCTACACCTTCAACTACTATTTTAGGGACTACAACATATTATGCAACGCAAACATTGGGAATGTGTGCAAGTGTGGCAAGCCCGGTTGTAGTTATTGTTGTGCCGGGGCCAAATGCATCCTTTACAACAAATCCTGCAACCGGAAATGTTTTACCAGGGCAAACTGTGATCTTTACGCCTGTACAGCAAGCTTCTTACTACAGCTATTCGTGGAATTTTGGTGACGCGGGTTCTTTTGGTAATACCTCAACTTTAGCGGTGCCGGGTCATGCATATGCAACTACGGGAACTTATTGCCCGAAATTGATGATTATATCATCACAAACTGGTTGCAAAGATTCAAGCACACTTTGTATTGATGTGTTGAACGGAGTAAATGTAACTATACCGAATGTGTTCACTCCTAACGGCGATCTGATTAACGATGTGTTCTCTGTTAAAACAGAAGGCATTCGCGATTTAACCTGCGACATATATGACCGTTGGGGATTAAAAATTTCCGGATGGAACGGAACAAGCGGATTCTGGGATGGAACCAGCCAGGGCAACGGTAAACATGTTTCTGACGGAACGTACTACTATATTATTAATACGGTTGACCTGAAGGGTGCCGCAAATACTTATAAAGGGTATTTGCAGTTGCTGAAGTAAAGGTGTAGTTTATAAAATTGTTTAAGCCTCCCCTGAAAAGGGGAGGTTTTTGTTTTCAGAGGTTTTGTATTTTTGCATTATGTTTGGTTTTAACGAATTCCGCGAAGGATTACTGGTTTTAATTTCTACACCGGTTTACGCGGTTGTAATCGGCGCGGAAATATTTTTCAGTAATTACCATAAACATAAAGAATACAGCAAAAGAGGAACCATAGAAAACATTTATCTCATGTTTCTGAATATGGGCCTGGATATTTTAATGCGCGGAGTTTGTTTATATGTGCTGAATTATTTTTTTCAATTCCGCTTTTTTCAATTGGAAAATAAATGGATGTATTGGATAATGTTATTAATTACCCAAGACTTTATGTTTTACCTTTTACACTATGTTGATCATTATGTGCGCTTTTTCTGGGCGGTACATATAACCCATCACTCAAGTGAAGAATTTAATTTAACGGTGGGATTCCGCTCTTCGGTATTTCAACCTCTTTACAGGTTTGCGTATTTTATTCCTCTCTCTTTAATCGGGTTTTACGGTAAGGACATTATGTTTATGTATTCGGCCACGCAGATTTACGGAATTTTAATTCACACTAAATACATAAACAAGCTTGGATTTTTAGAATGGTTTATGTCAACGCCCAGCCATCACCGCGTACACCATGCAAGCAATGCTTTATATCTGGATAAAAATATGGGGATGGTTTTTATTATCTGGGATAAATTATTCGGAACGTTTGTGCCCGAGCAGGAAAATGAAAAAGTGCGTTACGGCTTAACAGAAAATATTTCTTCTCACAATCCCGCAAATGTGGTTTTTCATGAATGGAGAAATATTTTTAAAGACGTAGGCAAGAGCCCGAAATTTAAACATAAGTTCATGTATGTGTTCGGCCCGCCGGGTTGGAGTCATGATGGGAGTAAAAAAACAAGCAGGCAATTAAGGGAGGAGTGGTTGCAAAACCATCAATAGTCATAAAGGATTTTTGCCACAGATTTCACAGATTACGTAGTTTTTTTGAATTAAGATTATTGATTTGCAAATTCAATTTCACAATTAATGCCATTAATTATGTTCTCGAAATAAAAATTGACCCGTGAAATCTGCGTAATTTGTAGCAGCCATTCGGAGGTATTACTCCAAATAAACCGTTTCTTTTCCGCTATGACTGAGGTCAGCAATGATATGTTCCTGCAAGGTTGTTGAAAGGGATAATCCCACAAAATCAGCTTTAACGGGATAGCGCGTGTGACTACGGTCAACTAAAACAACAGTGTGTAATTTTTTTAAAGGTTGGTTTAAAAATAACTGTACTCCGTAAATCAAAGTTTTTCCGCTGTTAAGAACATCATCAACCACTATAACAACTTTGTTCTTATAATCTTTTTCTTCAAAATCAATTTTGGGTTCAGTAGCCAGGGGATTTTTTTTATCTACGGTAATTTTTCCTAATGTAATCTCTTGCCCGGAAATCTTTTTAATAAGCGCGCTTAATTTTTTTGCAACCAGATAGCCGTTGCCCTCAATGCCCGCCAGCATAATTTCTTTTTCATCGAGAGTATGCTCGTAAATTTCGTAAGCAAGGCGGTTAAGCTTTTGTTGTATTTGTTCGGTGTTTAATATTTCTACTTTTTTCATGTGTTTTAAATTCGACCTCACCCCCGGCCCTTCTCCTGTAGGAGGGGGAGTAAAATTATTTCATAAAATTATTTTTCACATCGCTGTACACCGGCCAATTATTGTGATGCCAGTTTTTAATTACGCGGCAGTCTTTCATTAACATTAATCCGGGATTACTGCGAATCATGGTTTTTAGTACAATACCGTCCATGCTGTAAAAATCATACAGCGCATTATGTTTGTGTTTAAATTCATTGATTTTATCAGCGCTTGAAGAGGTAAGTGCGATGAATTTTATTTTTTCTTTCTCGCACAAAGTATAAAAATCATTTATCTGCGCTATCAGCTTCGGGTCTTCTTCGGTTTTAGTTAAATCGTAACAAACCAAATAGAAGTTGAAATTTTTATTTTGCAAAATGGTATCTGTAACTACATTGCCGTCTAAATCACTAATGGTAAAGTCGGTAATTTTTGCTTCATCAACCCCCGGTGTTACAACTACTGAACCTAAAGCGCGCTGGTATTTCCAATGTAAAGTATCCTGCCAGGGATAATTTTTATCGGTGAACTCACTTGTGTCGCCGGTCTGAATATTTTTATAAATAAATCGCGATTCGTATACCGCCGGTTTATAATCAGGCCCGGGCTTCATTCCTTCACAAATGCTGAGCCCGGGGGCGTATGCACGAAAATCAATTACAGGTAAATTGCGATAACAATAAATTGGGAACCAGATTGCAGCGGCAATGGCAATGAATGTGGCGATGTTGTTTAGTGTTGGACTGAATAAAGGATTGATGTGATCTTTACCCGAAAACAATAGCGTAATTAAAATCAGCAAGGCAATATCTTTCCAGAAACTTTCCCAGGGTGTAAGTTTAATCGCGTCGCCAAAACAACCGCAACCGGTAACCTTGCTGTAGCAGGCAGAGTAAAAAGTAAGAAAAGTAAAGAATATAATCTGAGCCAAAAGCAACCATAAAGTAAGCTCTCTTTTAAAACCAATCAATAACATAAAACCAAGAGCCACTTCGCTCACGCAAATGATAATTGCCAACGGAAGTGAAATGTGTGCAAACCACTCGAACATGGAAAGTCCGGTATCCGCTTTAAAAACTTCAAAATATTCTTCAAGCTTATACGAAAAACCAAGTGCGTCATTTGATTTTATAAATCCGGAAAAAATAAATAATCCGCCGACTAAAATGCGGGGGATATGAGTAAGAACCGGAAAACGACTTATGAAACCCGATCCGTTTATTAAAATGAAAAGCGTACCTAAAATAATGGCTTGTGTGGTCTTGCTTAAACAGGAAGGGGTTAACCAGTAAAACAATAAGCCTATGCCCGCCGATGCAATGAATTTAAATGCTTTTCCGCTTAAGAATTTTTTCATAATTTAATCGTTATACAAATTTAACAGCGATTGCTAAGTTAGCAAATACTGAGCCAAAATATACCAAAACCTAATTAATTTGCTAAATCTGCCTTGCCCGAAAGCATTATTTTAGCCACCTTCAAACCCTATATGCGTAAACTGATTTTCCTTGCCGGCTTTTTCTTTTTTGCGCTTGGTGTAAGAACCCAAGATAATTCACAATTTGTAAAACCAATGGTTGGCACAGGCGGACACGGGCATACTTTTCCGGGAGCGGTGGTTCCCTTTGGGATGGTGCAATTGAGTCCCGATACCCGTAATGACGGAAGCTGGGACGGATGCAGCGGATACCATCACGGTGATTCTTTAATTTATGGTTTTTCGCACACCCATTTAAGCGGAACGGGTTGCAGTGATTACGGAGATATTTTGTTAATGCCGATAATGAAAAACCCCACATGGGACAGACAAAATTACCCTGCATATTTTTTTCATAAAAATGAAAAAGTAAGCGCGGGATATTATTCTGTAAAATTTAATGATGACCCGATTACCACAGAATTAACCACAACCGCCAGAGTAGGGTTTCATAAATATACCTTTGGTAAAGGGGGTTCTGCCAGTGTATTTTTGGATTTGACACATCGGGATAAACTACTGGAAGGAGAAATTAAAATCATTGACAATAAAACAATTGAAGTTTTCAGAAGGAGTGAGGCATGGGCCAAAGACCAATACGTTTATGCCCGCATCGAATTTTCGAAACCGTTTACTGCTGATAAAAATACAGAAGGAGAAAAAGCCTTTTTTAATTTTACGGTAAAAAAAGGAGAAAGTATTTTGGTGAAAGTTTCTGTCTCATCCGTTGATTATGAAGGCGCCAAAAAAAATATGGAAGCCGAACTTCCTCATTGGGATTTTGAAAAAGTAAAAAAAGATGCAGCTGCTGCGTGGAACAAAGAGCTGGGCAAGATTGAAGTTAAAACAAAGAGTTTAACCGATAAAGAAAATTTTTATACAGCATTGTATCATTGCATGATTCATCCGAGCCTGAGCAGCGATGTAGATATGCGCTATCGCGGCAACGATTTAAAAATTCACCAGGGCAAACACGATCACTATACTGTTTTCTCCTTGTGGGATACATTCCGTGGATTGCACCCGCTTTTTACCATTATCGAACAAAAACGCACGAATGATTTTATAAATTCTTTCTTAGATATATATAACGAATTCGGCATGATGCCCATGTGGGAATTATCCGGTAACGAAACTTATTGTATGATCGGGTATCATTCGGCTTCGGTAATTGCCGACGCATTGATTAAAGGAATTGGAAATTACGATACAACCGCTGTTTTAAACGCTTTGATAAAAAGCTCCAACATCGGTAAATTCGGCATTAAACAATATGCGCAGAAAGGATATTTAAGCGTGGAAGATGAACCGGAAAGTGTTTCTAAAACATTGGAATATGCTTATGATGATTGGTGCATTGCCCAAATTGCGAAAACATTAAAAAAGCAAAGCGAATACAATTTATACATGAAGCGCTCGCAAAGCTGGGTTAATTTATACGATCCGCAAACCGGCCACATGCGCCCACGTTTTAACGGTGGTTGGTATTCCCCCTTCGATGCTAAAGAAGTAAATAATCATTTTACCGAAGCAAACAGTTGGCAATATTCTTTTTTCGTCCCGCAAAATATCGCCGGATTGATACAGGAAAGCGGAGGAGAAAAAAAGTTTGAAGAAAAACTGGATTTACTTTTTACTACCGATAGTAAAACAAGTGGTCGCGAACAAGCAGATATTACGGGCTTAATAGGCCAGTACGCGCAAGGAAATGAACCCAGTCACCACATGGCGTATTTATACAATTCTGTCAGCGCCCCGCAAAAAACAGAAAAACTCGTAAATAAAATCCTGCACGAACTTTACAAACCAAAACCCGATGGCCTTTGCGGTAATGAAGATTGCGGACAAATGAGCGCATGGTTTATATTGAGCAGTATGGGTTTTTATCCTGTTAGCCCCGGAATACCACAATACGCTATCGGAACGTGTTTGTTTGATACCGTAAAAATTAATTTAGAAAACGGAAAGACATTCACTATAAAAACTCAAAGACAAAACCCGGGAGATTTTTATGTTGGCTCTGTGAGTTTAAGTGATAATCAATTTCAGAAGGAACTTACTTATTTGCATCACGCGGATATAATGAACGGAGGAGTTTTTCAAATGAATCTGGTTTCAGATCCTTCCAAATCTGATTTTGGTAAGAGAAAAAACTTTTTGGGCGCCTTGCAAAAATTCATACCCACACCTGTTATTAATGCGGAAATGATTTTTAAAGATTCAACCACAATAAAAATAACTACTACTAATGTCGCAGATAAAATTTTTTATTCGATAAACAAAGAGCCTTATAAAGTGTTTGAGAAATATTTCTCAATTGCAAATACCACAAATATAAAAGCATTTGTCGTTCGCGGGAAAGATACAAGCGCGTGTTCGGAGGGGACGTTTTACAAAATGAAACATCCCGACTGGAAAGTTTCTTACAATTATAAATATGACAAGCAGTATTCAGGCGGAGGAGATGAAGCCTTAATTGACGGTATTTACGGAGATGAAAACTGGCGTAAAGGATTCTGGCAGGGATTCCAGGGAAAGGATGTGGAAATTACAATTGATATGGGTAAAACCTCTTCTATTGGAAAATTTGTCGTATCCGTATTACAGGATACCCGTGCATGGATTGTGTATCCGCAAAGTGTGGAATTCTTTGTTTCTACTGATGGTAAGAAATTTCAACCGGCGGCTAATGTAAAGAATAACGTTTCGGCCGATAGTCTAGATGCCCGAATACAGGAACTTAGCGTTATTCCGTTACTACCTACGGTTGCCCGTTATGTAAAAATTACACTGAAACAATACGGTAAATTGCCCGACTGGCATCCCGGTAAAGGAGGCAACAGCTTTATTTTTATAGGAGAGATCGACCTGAAATAGTTGTCGAAATTTAACGTTTTGACAGGATGTAAGAAGCTTGTTATTAAAATTCGGCAAACAGGGACTTTCTTCACGTAAAATCCTAGTACTTTTAAGCCAAACTACAACATCCTATGAGGCGTATTCTTTTAGCAGCACTTTTCTTTTTTTCGTTATCCGCATTCTCGCAAAAAATAACTTCTTTTTCTGCGGATACCCTAAAGTTCATTAAAGAGCTTGACGCTTATTTCCAGGAGGGTTCGGCAAATAAAGAAGATGCCGCTAAGTTTATAGATAACTTTAAAAAATTCTGGCAGAGTGCCGCTTTCTCAAAAGGGTATAAAGATTATGTTTATGGCACCTGCAACGCATTGCTTGAGAAAAAATTAAAACCCTATCCTTATTTTCAAAATTATTTATTGGCAGTTGCAAATTTTATAAGCTCAAAACAAAACTACGATAATTTTGAAAGCTGGCAGACGGTTTTAGAAAAAGTATTAAAAAGTAAAAACCCCAAGCCCATTGATAATTTCCTCGATATGAGTGTGAATCTTTTTGAAGACGGCGTTTTTTATAAATCGCCAAGCTTTGAATGGTACACTGCTGACCCGGTTTATAAATTTGATTACGACAGTTTACCGAAATTGGTTTTTCAGGAGTTTATACTTAACGGAAGAAACCCGCGTTTTGATTCTATAGCCATTGAAAATACCAGCGGGACCTACTATCCCACTTCCGGAAAATTTTATGGCAAAGGCGGAAAAGTAAGCTGGAAACGCACCGGCCTTGGCGATGATGTTTACGCAACTATAAAAAAGTATACGATTGATTGTAAAACCGGGGCTTATGTTTCCGACTCTGTATTATTTTATGATCCGCAGTATTTTGATAAACCGCAAAAAGGAAGATTGAACGATAAAATTATTTCGCAGAACGACGGTAAATTAACTTATCCCCGTTTTGACACATATACAAAGCGTTTGGAAATTAAAAGCATAATTAAAGATGTTTATTATGACGGAGGGTTCTCTATGCGCGGTCCGCAGTTTGTTGGCAGTGGTGATGTGAAAAATCCTGCAAAAATCATTATCAAACGGAACAACCAACGGTTTTTAGAGGTCTCGGCACGCAACTTCACCATGAATTCCGAAAAAATTACTTCTGAAAACGCGGCGGTGAAATTTTACCTGGAAAAAGATTCCATGTATCATCCCGGATGTAATTTTAAATACCTGGCTGATCAACGTAAGGTTTCTCTCATTCGCACCGATGAAGGATTACAGAAAACTCCTTTCTCTGATTCGTATCACAAAGTGGATATGTATTTTGAAGAACTTACCTGGAAAATTGATTCACCTAAAATTGATATCGGCTTTCTTGCAGCAAACTTACAGGGACAAGCGTATTTTGAGAGCCAGGATTTTTTCACTATGGATCGCTTCTCCGCAATTAAAGGAGACGGAAACGATGTAAATCCGATTCTAAAAATTAACCAGTTTTACGAATACAACAACAAGCAATTAACGTTCAACGCAGTTGAACTTGCCAAGTATATGAAATGGACCGCCGTTGATTTGCGTCCTGTACTTGTAAAAATTGCCACCTTCGGTGTTGTCAATTACAACGTGGAAACAGACGAAGTAACCATCAAAGAAAAACTATTTAAGTACATTAAAGCTGCCAAAAAACTTACTGATTACGATATTCTTACTTTTCATTCCGTTTTTCCCGGCTCATATAACGCAACGATCAACTTGCTCAACAATAATTTCGACATGCGCATCCGCGGCGTAAAACAAATATTAATAAGTGATACACAAAAAGTGTTTGTATTTCCGGCCCGCCAGGAAGTTGTACTTAAAAAAGGAAGAAGTTTTACCTTCAGTGGTGCTGTAGCCTCAGGTAAATTCGAATTTCACGGAAAGGAATTTGTTTATGATTACGACCAGAATAAAATTAATATGAAGCTGATCGACTCGCTTCGTATTTATGTAAGTGCCCTGCAACCCGAACCCGACGGAAGCGTTCCCTTTAAACGTGTACAAACTGTAATCGAAAGTATTTCCGGAGAGCTGGATGTAGACCATCCCAAAAATCACGCGGGGTATATAAAGATGCCGCAGTATCCTATATTTAAAAGTTTCAAAGAATCTTATGCTTATTACGATAAAAAATCCATTCAGAAAGGAGTTTATAACCGCGATAATTTTTATTTTAAGTTAGATCCCTTTACCATTGATAGTTTGGATAACTTTGAAAACAGTGCCTTGAAATTTAAAGGAGAGTTTTCTTCATCGGGGATCTTTCCTGTGTTCAGGGATACTATTACGCTGCAAAAAGACTACTCGTTGGGCTTCATCCGTAAAACACCTCCGGGGGGATTTAACGCGTACGGCGTAAAGGGAAAATTTGACAATGAAATTCGGTTAAGCAATAAGGGCCTGCGTGGAGGCGGAGATATCACATTCGGCCCTTCGATTACCAAAGGCGATGACTTTATTTTCTTTCCTGATTCCACCAATGGAATTGCAAACACGTTTGATGTAAAAGAGCAGGAAAGCCCGATTGAATTTCCGCAGGCACACGGCGATAAGGTATATATACACTGGACGCCTAAACAGGATTTGTTACAAGCTTACAATACAGACACACCTTTTTCTTCTTACAATAAAAAAGTGGAATTCCGCGGCCGTTATGATTTAACGATAAATGAACTGCGCGGAAGAGGAAAAGCGGATTTTGAAAAAGCGGATTTAATCTCGCGTGATATTTTATTTAAACAACAAAAGTTTTATTCCGATACAGCCGATTTCCATTTGAAAGCAATGGATGACGAAGGGTTTACTTTTGCTACCGACAACGTAAACGCCATTATTGATTTTGTAAATCGCAGCGGGACTTTTGTTACAAACGGCTCGGGTTCGGTGGTGCGTTTCCCGAAGAACGATTATATCAGTTATATGGACCGCTTTAAATGGTTTATGGACCAGGAAAGTATTCAGTTAGGCGATGAGAACAAAAAAATCAATTTAGAACAGGCCGAAACCGAAGATGTGCAGTTAGAAGCACCACAATTTATTTCTGTAAAAAAAGGACAGGATTCGTTGAGCTTTTTTGCTCCCGCGGCAAGATATAACTTACGTAAATATATCATTAATTGTTTGAACGTCCCTTTCATTAATATCGCAGATGCGCGGATTTATCCCGATAGCGGAAAAATCACCATTTACAAAAATGCGGTGATGGATACTTTGAAAAATGCGATTCTCAGAGCGAATACAGTTACCAAATACCACACGGTACGAAATGTAAAAGCGAACGTATTTGGCCGTAAATCATATCTGGCGTCGGGGGATTACACTTATCTGGATGAAAACGACAAACCGTACAATATACGCCTTGCAAAAATTTATCCGGATACCACCGGGCAAACAGTTTCTGAAGGCAGCATTCCCGAGAAAGAGAATTTTAAATTCAACGACTATTTCAGTTTTGCCGGACAGGTTTACCTGAAAGCAAGTAACCAATTTTTGTATTATGTGGGCGGTACGCGTATCGTGCACTCTTGCAGCATCGGAAAGTCTTATTTGAAATTTGAAGGAGAAATTGATCCGAAAGAAATTTTAATACCCATTCCTAAAACCCCGAAAGATATGGCGGGAGTGCCTGTTGCCTGCGGAATTATTTATTCGCCCGACAGTAATATGGTTTACTCCTCTTTCTTATCGCAACGCATAAGTGGAAAAAATGACAAGGATGTTTTGATGGTTGACGGGTTTTTAGGTTACGATAAAGATGAAAAAGAGTATCGTATCTCAAACAAAGAAAAATTGGTAGAAACTTCCCTTCCCGGTAATTACCTAAGCCTTGGAACGGCAAATTGCCAGGTGTACGGAGAAGGTAAACTCGATATTGGTGCGGACTTTGGCCAAATGAAAGTTACTACGGTAGGTAACATACGACAAAATACCATTAACGATTCAACCAAATTTGATTTGATGATGGTGCTTGATTTCTTTTTTGAAAAGAGCGCGATTAAGAAAATGGCCGCCGATTTCGAATTACTTTTCAATACACTTACCCCAACTGATTTCAGTCGTAAAACATTTGAGAAAGGTATAATAGAGATTTTAGGTAAGGAACGGGGCGATAAAGCTTTATCTGAATTAAACCTTTACGGAAATTATAAACGATTCCCTGATGAAATAGAAAAAACAATTTTTATTTCCGATGTGCAAATGATTTACAACCCGAAACTGAAAGCATTTGTTTCTGTCGGAGATATCGGTGTTGCGAATATTTTAAAGAACGAGATCTATCGATACACTCCCGGCTTAATTCAAATTAAGAAGCAAAAGAACGGCGATATAATTGATATTTATTTTGAACTCGATCCCAATACATGGTATTATTTCAGTTATTTCCGCGGAGTGATGAGTGCGGTATCAAGCAACCAGGAGTTTAATAAAATAATCAGCGAGTTGAAATCGAAAGACCGGAAACTGGAAGTAAAAGACGGGCCTTCGTATCAGTTTACGCCCTGCAGTCCTACCAAGAAAGACCAGTTTGTAAAGAAATTACGTGCTGCAATGGGAGCGAAGAGCGACGAAGAATAAATTATATAGCAGAAATAATTTTTTTAAACAAAGCAATTGTTTCATCAATTTCTTGTTCCGTAGTATACTTTCCTAAACTGAAACGAATGGATGAATAAGAATCTTCATCGCTTAAGCCCATAGCTTTGAGTACATGCGAGGGTTGTGCCAATGCAGACGTACACGCAGAGCCCGATGAAACACAAATTTTAGAATTTATTTTTGGAATAAGTGCCGCACTGTTAATTCCCGAAAAGCAAATATTAGCAGTGTTGTATAAACGGTATTTTGTGCTTCCGTTAATGCGTACCATTGGTAAATCAAGTAGCTGGTGTTCGAGTCGCGCACGTAAAGCGGAAATTTTGGTATTGTTCTCCCAAATTTCTTCTTTTGCCATTTCGCAGGCTTTTCCCATGCCAACTATTCCCGGCACATTGAGCGTTCCGGACCGCAAACCTTTTTCATGTCCGCCGCCTTCAATTAAAGCTTGTAAACTTACACGCGGATTTTTTCTTCTCACAAAAAGAGCACCTGCGCCTTTTGGCCCGTAAAATTTATGTGCCGAAAGGCAAAGTAAGTCAATGCCCGTTTCATTTACATCAATCGGAGTTTTCCCGGCAGCTTGTGTTGCATCGCAAAAAACTATTGCGTTATATTCATGAGCAATTTTTGAAATTTCTTTAAGAGGTTGAATCGCTCCTGTTTCGTTATTGGCAAGCATTACGCAAACCAAAAAAGTTTTATCACTAATGGAATTTTTTAATTCATCCAAATCAATAAGCCCTTCCGGGGTAACAGACAAATAAGTTACACGACCCCCCTTTTTTTCTAAAGAAGCGCAAACATCCAGAACGGCTTTGTGTTCGGTGCTAATAGTAATTATGTGGTTGCCCTTGGCCCGGTATTTTTCAAAAGTGCCTTTAATGGCCAGATTGCAACTTTCAGTAGAACCCGAGGTAAAAATTATTTCATCGGTTGTGGCCGATATTAAATCAGCCACTTGTTGCCTTGCTTTATCAACGGCAGCTTCGGCCTGCCAACCCGCCGGGTGTGTTTTACTGGCTGCATTGCCGTAATACCGCGTAAAGTAAGGCAGCATGGCTTCCAGAACACAGGCATCAACCGGTGTTGTTGCGTTATAGTCTAAATAAATAAGTTCATTATTCATCGGCGTCTCAAAATTACAATTAATTTCGTGCAATAAATTTTTCTTGAAAAACCATTTTACCCGGCAACATTTACTCCTTCACTTCATTGTATTTATCTGGGGCTGGAGCCCTATCTTCGGCAAAGCCATCTCTTTACAGGCCTTTCAGTTAGTTTGGTTCCGTATTTTTATCACCCTGACAGTACTTGCCCTGTATTTCGCCTGGAAAAAAACACCTTTAAAGGTTTCAAAAAGAAATCTCGGCATTTTATTGGGGATAGGTTGTATTATTTCTTTTCATTGGTTTTGTTTTTATAATGCCATTAAGGTTTCCAATGTGTCTATTACGTTGGTAGCTTTTTCTACCGGAACACTTTTTACCTCTGTTATTGAGCCCGTATTTTATAAACGTAAATTTTTCGCTTACGAAATGATTTTTGGTTTAATTATCATCGGCGCGATTTATATGATTTTCTCCATTGAAACGGAATATTACCTCGGAATTATTTTCGGGATTCTTGCGGCGTTCACATCTTCCCTGTTTACAGTTTGGAACGGATTACTGGTGCGTAAAATGGAATCACCTGTAATTACATTCTACGAATTGGCCGGTGGATTGACGAGCCTGACTATTTATTTATTTTTTTCAGGAGGGTTTGATGCGGAATTTTTCTCCGTCTCGGGAAAAGATTATTTCTTTCTGAGTATTTTTTGTGTCGTGGGAACAGCTTTTCCTTTTGTGGCGAGCGTAAATCTCCTTAAAAAATTAAGCCCGTATACGGTAACTTTAACAGTTAACCTAGAAACAGTTTACGGAATTATTTTTGCTTTTATACTCTGGCCCGAAACCGAAAAAATGCGCGGTTCTTTTTATATTGGCGCCGGGCTGATTTTATTGGTGATATTTGCCAACGCTTTATTTAAGGCAAAATTCAGCGGGGTAAATAAAAAATAAATTTATTTTTCTTCCAGCCTAACATTAAAAATAAGCTTCAACCCCTTTTTCAGATTTACATTATTATAATGTAAACTGTCAGTTGAAATTTCGGCTGAATACAACATTCCGGAAGGAGGAAGTTTTTCAAGAACTACTAATTTTTTATTTCCGTTACAGTTAAGATTGTTAAGTAATTCAATTCTTTTATCAATCGCCGCGGAATATTTTGATGCAATATTGAATTGTTGATAAACCGTTTTGCCGATAAAAAAAAGCAATAGAAACGAGGAAAAAATAAAAAGAATAGAACTGAATTTTTTTGAAAAATTGAAATGATTTCCAATCACAAACCCGCCTGCACAACAAATTACAGTCAACCCGAAATATAATTGGGTCAGGGCCCGATAAGGTGGCGTGTCAGAAAGAACATAAGATGCGGGAAATACAGTTACTAACCCCAATAAAACAAATAAACAACCGGCGAAGAACAGAACTTTTTTTAAACCTCCCCGTCTTAAAACCTGCCCTCCTGAATTTTTTAAACAGTTACCTAAAAATCCCCACAGAATGGCGAACAAAATAAAAAAGGGAAATACGTAAGGCATATCGTAAAGCGCCATTTTACCAATGGATTTTATTCCCATTAACAGCCCGGTTGAAATTTCCGGATTAGCTAAAGTCTCCATGCGTTTTTCTTTTCCGGGACCAAAAAACATTACCACCGAAGAAATAACGAAATACACAAAAGCAAAAGATATTTTTTTAACGAGATATTTTTTTACCCCCCAATTATTTTTAGAAAATATAAAGCAGTAATAACAGATGAAACCAACGTATGCAGCAAGTACAAGCGGAAGCACACAACTTCCAACAAAAATAAATAGTAAAGCAATAATTACATAATTTAAAATGGAAACGGATTTATTAAGAATGGCACAAATACCCAAAAGTAAAACCACAATGCTGAATAAATATTCTACCGAGCAGGTTATCCAAAACCAGGATTCCCCTTTATTAAACGAAAGAAAGAAAAATGTTGCACAAAATAATACCGTAAAATTTAACAGTGTGAATGTGCTTGTAGTGATATCAAATGAAGAAAAAACAAAAGATACTATTTTGTAAACTGAAAATAAAAGTAAGGAAATTAAAATTAGTGTATACCAAAAGAGACTTCCCGTTGATTGCAAAAATTGTATCAGCGGAAAAGCAAGAAGAAAATTTGTCCAGATAGTCGACCAGTTAAAATACATGTATTTTGCTCCTCCCCACATTCCGTATGTGTCCTTAACATATATCAATCCATAATCGTCAGAAGCAAATTGGTTGTAATACCCGAGTAAAAGGAGAAGGGTTATAAATGCAAAGTTTACCGAGAGTAATAAAACGACGTGTATAGAATTTAATTTTATGGAATAACCGTTATCAGCCATTATTCGTTTTAAAATAAAAACCCGCAACCAAAGCTGCGGGTTGAAAAATAATACTAAATTACTTTTACGATTTAAATAAAGGATATTTACTCATCCAAGTGTTTATTTTCTTTTTCAGTTTGACAAGCTCTTTGGGGTTGTCTTTGTTTTTTAAAGCGGCATCAATCAGCTCAACTACTTTTACACAATCTTTTTCTTTTAATCCGCGACTGGTAATAGCCGGAGTTCCGATACGGATACCCGAAGTAACAAAAGGAGATTTATCATCAAAAGGAACCATGTTTTTATTCACAGTAATATCCGCTTCGCCCAAGGCTTTCTCGGCTTCTTTTCCTGTAAGATTTTTACTGCGCAAATCAATCAGCATGCAATGATTGTCAGTCCCTCCCGAAATAATTTTGTATCCTTTCTCCACAAAAGTTTTTGCCATAGCTTGGGCATTTTTTATAACCTGCACGCAGTAGTGAAGGTACTCATCGGTTAAAGCCTCTCCGTAGCAAATTGCTTTTGCCGCAATAACATGCTCAAGTGGCCCGCCCTGCGTTCCGGGAAAAACAGCTCCGTCTAAAACAGCGCTCATCATTTTTGTTTCACCTTTCAGTGTTTTTTCTCCGAACGGATTCGGAAAATCTTTGCCCATCATAATCATTCCGCCACGAGGTCCGCGTAAAGTTTTATGTGTTGTTGTAGTTATAATGTGACAGTGTGGTAAGGGATCGTTTAAAATTCCTTTTGCAATTAATCCTGACGGGTGAGAAATATCCGCCAATAAAATCGCGCCAACTGAATCGGCAATTTTACGCAAACGCTCATAATCCCAATCGCGGCTGTAAGCAGAAGCGCCGCAAATAATCATTTTTGGTTTTTCGGCGTGGGCGGTTTGTTCAACGATATCGTAATTAATACGCCCGGTACTTTCTTCAACACCATAAAAAGTAGGGCGGTATAATTTTCCACTGAAGTTTACAGGTGAGCCATGTGTTAAGTGACCACCATGACTTAAATTGAATCCCAGAATTGTATCACCTGGTTTTAAACAACCCAACATTACCGCCGCATTAGCCTGTGCGCCCGAATGAGGTTGTACGTTAACCCACTCTGCGCCGAATAATTTCTTCGCACGATCTATTGCAATTTGCTCAACCACGTCAACCACTTCACACCCGCCGTAATAGCGTTTATTCGGAAGCCCTTCTGCATATTTATTGGTTAGTACACTGCCCATGGCTTTCATAACATCATTGCTTACATAATTCTCTGAAGCGATGAGTTCAATACCACGTGTTTGACGTTGGTGTTCTTTTTTAATGAGCGAAAAGATTTCGTTGTCGCGTTTCATATGTGTGTTTGTTTTTTATAAAAATAAGTCAGCGGAATTAAAATCATGCAAGGTACCGGTGATTCCAACAAGCCCGTAAAAATGCGACTGAAGCGATAACCTTGTTCTAAATTTCCAAGTAACCATCCCGTACCAAATGAAATTCCTGCGAGTAAAAGTAAAGAAAGATACAGCATGCCTAACCAAAAAACAGCTTTTTTTTCGGTAAAGAGGAAAAAGATAAATTTTTTTTGAATAAACCAGAAAAGAAATACAAAGCCAAGGGTAATAAACCATTTGGAAATGTAAAGTGTTTTATAGGAAAAGGCAGTAAGAAACCGGAAATTTTCATGAAACAAATGCGTGGCCTCGCCCGGCTGAAAATATTTGTAATAAAGAACGGCGTTCATATTTACAAAAAGTATTTCCCTGAAAAAGCCTGATATGAGCATAGCCAGTATAAACCCGGTTATTTTAAGCTTTCGGCTCATTTTTTTTCAAACTTTTTAAAGAAAAATTAACCCACCACATCCATAAGGCAAAAATAATTCCGTAAACAAAAATAGTAAACGTATAGGTATGGTTAAACTCCAGGTACTCGGGTTTGTAATAATTAATTAAAGTAAGGCCGATTACTCTTAAAAGATTAGCAACGTGAATAATGAGAATTCCCAATGGGATGAACCAAAGTTTTTGTTTAATATTTCCCGGGAAAGCGATAATAAACAAAGTGAAAAAAGCAAAAAGTGTCATCGCGTTGCAGGGAGTTCCAACCCATATCGGATGTCCCCCGTCAATACCTAACAATTGCATGTTATCTTCTTCAACAGCTCTGTAGGTAGTAAAACCAAAGAGGTTTAATAAAAATCGGGCATTAGTAATAATAACACTAATAAGCTTTTCGTCAATTGTGGTTTTGGGTTTAATAAGCAGTTCATACAATAAAAACCACGATACATAAAGCAAGCCGGCATAAATAGTGAAGCGGGTTATTTTATTCTTAAAATCAATAAGGGGCATAAAAAAATCCGTTCCTGCGGAACGGGTACGAAGTTACCTAAGATTTCTTTTGGAAATCATATAGTTTTTTTCCCCCGTAAATAGCAGCAGCTCCAATCAGAAGACTAATCCCACCGTCAATAGGCAAACAAGGAGGGGGCCAGCAGGGAGGACTCATTCCACCACCGGGCGGCGGCGGTGGCGCACCGGCATTTGCCATATAAGAAACAGCAACCAATAAACCGGCAAAAAGAATATGTTTTGTTTGTATTTTCATTTACACCGCTAATATAGTAATAAAACCAATATTCTACTTAATTTTAGGAGAAAATAATGTAAATTCGCCCTTAAAATCAAAGGGTTTGGCTAAGAAGCAGGCAACAGCGGTATTAAAATTCGACGACATTAAAATCATTTGGCGTACCATGGTTCAAAGCTGGTATGTGCCCTTTGTTTTAGTGCCCGTTTTTTATCTTGTAGGCTACTTTGTTTCTTATCGTGAACTTGAAACCTATGAGGTTGTAACTCAACTTCTTCTAAAATCAAACGACCAGTATTACAAAGGCGGGATTATTGATGATAATTCAGATTATTATTCCAGCGTGGCTGCATCTTATGTAGATAATTCCAATGAGGGCCGGGTACTAAAATCATACGACCTTTTAGAGGAAGTAGTAAACAGGCTTAAATCAAAAATCCAAGTATCGTATTATATAGTAGGGCGGGTTCGTACAACCGAGCAATTTACCGGAATGCCTTTTTCAGTCTCTGTAAACAACATGAACCCCTCTTTTTATGAAAGAAAATTCGGGTTGAAGATATTGGATAATAAATCTTTCGAAATCTCTTACAAAGAGGGAGATAAAGAAATAAAAAAACAGGGTGATTTTGACAAAGAACTGATTGATATAAATTATAATATACTTGTTGCAAAAAATGTAGGATTGTTGCAAGAATATACCAATGAAGTAAAAAACCTGCAATACGAGTTTATTCCTCACGCATTAGAAACCTTAGTGCGTGGATTTCAGAATAAATTAAAAATAGGAAACCCGGAATATACCAATGTACTCGCTCTTTCGCTGGAGGACAATCTGGTTGAACGCTCGAAACTTTTTTTAGACACTCTTTCCAAAGTATATATAAACAATACCTTAAAAAGCCGTATT
>DATMMV010000002.1:0-38015 GCA_035569635.1 Bacteroidia bacterium
TTTATTATTAGTAAGATAGTTCCATGATCGTATTTTTTATGAAGACATCATGATTTAAAATTAATACTCGTTCATCCTCTGGGGAATATTCCACCTGAAGGCTGCAGAAAGGAAGTTTGTATTATTATTAAGCAAGACCGATTCGCTGATTTGTTTTCTTATGATCACTTTAAAATCTAAAAACAGGTTGTGTTTCATATGGCAGGAAACTGTAAAATCCGTATAGATGATATTTGTTTTAATTCCCTGAGCGAGGGCGTTTCCGTATTCTTTTTGACGGGTGGTATAATCTAAAAAAATGTTACTCCCCCAGTTTTTACCCGGATCATCCAATCCAATTACAGTGTAAAACATTTTAGCTGTGAGCGAAATTCTTTTAAATGGTTGATATCTCAGAATGCCGATATACTCATAAAAATTAGCCCCGAGAGGATGAGCCAAAGGTTGCTGATAATTCGTATAATTAGTAAAGTTCGAGTAATTTGTATACTTGGAAAATGAGAAGTGTGTATATGTGTAAGGCCTTACCGCATTTACCTCCAGTTGAATGTCAAGATTCCGGACACCAAAAACATCAATATATTTCAAACCAACTTGCAGGGCTTGTTTATTACCCCACCAACCTTTATTTTTAGTAACAGCCTCCTCAAATATAAATTCATCAATAAACAACTGACTGTAAAAAGAAAAATGCTTTAAAAAATTCCATTTTAAATCAA
Source organism: Bacteroidia bacterium (assembly GCA_035569635.1). GTDB lineage: Bacteria > Bacteroidota > Bacteroidia > B-17B0 > Aurantibacillaceae > PALSA-968. The sequence goes on from DATMMV010000002.1 coordinate 720, forward strand.
AGCCTACATGGGCTTTATCCGGAGAGCCTGAATTATCTTCAATTGATTTGTAAAAGATAACCGGGTTAAGGTAATTAAGTTCAAACCTTCTGTTTTGAACAGAATCCGTATTCCCGAATGTGATAGATTCAAATAGTCCGATAGTAAATTTTTTTGTTAAATTCAGGCTTAAATAGTGAAGAGCCATATATTTATTCGGATGATACAGAGCATTATCGTTTCCGTTAAACGGATTAAGTTTTGCGAAGATATTTGTGTATTGAAACTTCCAGACATTTGTATTGATTTTCAGGAATAAATAATTGCTGGAAAAATCCGAAAGAAAAAGGGAACGATATCCATTTCCTATAAAATTTTTGTCATGCCCGAATTGTACATTTATACTTTTACAAATATTAAAAGTAAAATACCCTTTGGCGGTAAAAAAATCAACTCCGTCCTTTTTAAAGGTTTTCCAAAACCCTTCACCCGGCACTGCCTGCAGGCTATCAATTTTTGTCTGTACGTACAGAGGAAATACTGCCTGGTTATCCGTCATGAATGTATAAAAGCCAATTTTTTTGTTTATTGCCCCGCGTAGTTCAATACCTCTTGTGTTTACATATTCTGTATTAGAAGAGCCCTGCTCTTTTCCATAAGAAGCATAAACAACAGGGTTGAACTGAACTTCAAAATCTTTATTCCGGAACTGGTATAAGGCATTTCTTTTTTCATAAAATATTTTTAAAAATCGTTTTTCAGTATTTCCGGCTCTCTCCGATTTGCTGTAATCCCAATTATCATTTTGTAAGTATTGAAGATTGAATTTATCAACCCTTGAAAAAAGGGCTGAGCTGTCTTGTAGTAATGTATCGGCGAGTTGTGCTATATCTTTTCGTAAACAGGGTTTTACAGAGCTGAAAATTCTGTTCCCGGCATTATTGTTTGATTTTATTTCATACCTGTCTAATAAATAACTATAATCACTGTTTAACGGAGCATAAACGCTTTGCGCTATTAAACCGGGCAAATTAAACAGAAAGAAAATTAAAACGAGTTTTTTCATGGCTCAAGCATAACTCTTAGATATGAATGTAAAAACACAAAAATAGTGTACATTTGATATAAAATTAAAAATTGTTTGCATGAATTGCTGAATAGTAAGGAAAGTAAAAAGAATTTTTTCAAATGGCCCAATAATGCATACTTAATTTATGCCTTTTTTTTCAGATAAGAGTAAGTTTTTTTCTCTAACTGTACTGTTTTTTGGAGGTATAACTTTGCTTCCGGCACAAACTTATTATCCCGACAGATCCGGGGTTGATTCAAGCTCGAAACATGAACTGACAATTACCCCTACAGTAAGTTATAGTGAATTGCGTTTTTTAGAAGGCCCTATGGACAACTCCTTATGCTATAACAATTCACATTTTCTTACCACTTCTCCCGGATTTGGTTGCTCATTGAATTATATGGCAACCGAGAATGCATATTTTGGCCTGTCGGTAGATTGCCAAACCGTACCATTTTCCTCTATGTATATCCGGCAGAGCTACTTTTATAATTTTGTTTCGAATCAATATAAGCTAACTATTTACCCGGAAATTGAGTGTTCTTTTAATTATTTTCTGACAGATGAAATAGATAACATGAGTGTTGGAGCAGCTATAAGTTACCAAACGATAAAATGTACTTCCATTGACCAACAATCCTTTTTTCCGGACGCTGTTCAATTCGGGTGTGTGAATGTGAGTATTCCTTTACTTTATGATTTTCCAAACCTGAATGGCAGGCGACTGCACTTTTTTGTCGGTACCCGGGCAACTTTAACTGTGTGGTACGAGAACGATACATGGAGCCAGGGAAGAAATATGAGTTATGAACCCATTGTAACTCCCGGAACAGTTGACAGGAGATTTAATAATCTTCAGACAAACCTCCTTTTTCATGGGGGGATGCGATACCCGATCTCGCCTGCCATAAGAACTCAATTGGATTTCGGATTTGGTTTTGGTACTCCATATTATGCACAATTGGGAGTGATTTTCAGATTAAATAAAAAGAAAAGAAAATAATGTGTTGCAAATATCGGATTGACAGAATGAATCATAAGATTTTACTATTCGTTTCAGTCATGCTTTTTACAAAGATTTTTTTTGCTCAAACATATGATAATGATGATAAAAAATTTGCTTTTGGTTTTAATATCGGTAAAGGTAAACCGATGCGTGATTACGGAGATGTAACTATGTCACAACTACCTATGAGCAAATTTACCGGACAGGATACAACTAAAATAAGTGGTTATGCCCAATTGGGTTTTCATTATGATTTCTACGCTACTTATAAACTTAAACGCCATTTTACTATTGTATTTGCTTTATATGGCGACATGAATAATTATGACCTTACCGTATTGAACTCGCAATATGCTGCCTTTTTTCCTCCCAATAAAGTTTCTGTGTACACACACAGGGAATATCATGTTATGCAATACCTCATAGGGCCTAAATTCAATTTGCCGGTTTCAAAATTCTGTAGCGTTGAATTCAAGGCTTTAGCGGGACTAACAACAAATAGTTACCCTCCGAGTTTAATTTATTTTGGTGTAAAAGATACGGTTATTTCCGCCTATTCCAGTGGAAAAGGTTTCGGTTATAACTTTGGAGTTGGTTTAAAATACAATCTTGATATGGATGGTATTTTAGGAATTGGATTTCATTTGAATTTGAATTATGCCGGTTCAACCCTTATCTATCCAAGTTACGTTGTGGTAAATTCCACATCTTCCGTTGTACCTGTTTATAATTTTCCGAAAAGAATGGAATTAGGCATACTTCAACTTACAGTTGGCATGTCTTTTGAATTATTTCCACCGAAAAAAACACAATAACTCATTTTTATTACAGCATATCGCGCCAGAATTAAACAGAACGGCTTTTAAAAGTAAAAGGGTTTAAAATGAGTTCCGTACTTGTCAAATTCAATTGAGGGAAAGGATAGTTTAAAACAATTAAATGCAGAGAAAACACTTTTTAAGAATCTTGATTTGGTTTTTATTTTTGTTAAATCTATATCTAATGAAAAGTAATATTTGCGATAGCGATAAAAGAAATTTGTTTGCCCGTTTTTATCGATAATTTCAGTTTGATTATTAACAGGATTGGTGGCAGTGGTACCGTCAGGATATATAATGAGATTGTTTTTTCCGCTTATCATATTTGTTGCTCCATAGCCAAAAGCAACATTCAGCCATTTGGGAAATTTCGCTTCTTTTTTTAAAAAAGAGGCGATGTTTATTGACAACCAATAGGTTTGTCCGTTATAATCTTTAATAATTTGTTCAACGGAATTATTTCCTAAAATATTAGGCCGGTATGCGGGGAAAGAGGTTTGATGATATGAAAATTTAAGTTGAATTCGTTGCTCTTTCCAATAATATTGCTGTAAACTAAAAGCAAACCCTCCGGCAAAATTGGCAACTTCATCGCCCCAGGAAAATCCCCATTCTTTCGAGAAACCATCCATTATTTCAACTGAACTCAGGTACAAAAGGCCAAAGGCCTGTCCGATAAAAATACTTTGTTTGCGTGAAAAACCCGCCCATTTAAGCGCCCCGGTTGATAAATGCCCCAGCCCTGTTTTAAATGCCGATGTTTCAAAACCCGCCCATTCCATGCTCTGAGTAATAAGCCTTGCACTGCTATACGCTGAAAAACCATGCCCGCATTTATCCATCTGACACCATTGGGCATTATCATTAAAAAAATGGAAGGATGTTGTTTGATAAGGCTGATACCAGATCAAATCCAGTAAGGTCAGAGAACCCACAGTATAGGCTGTCATGGAGCCGAGTAACAAACTTTTACGAATTAATTTTTGTTTGCTTGTAAGCGAATCCGCGGGTAATTTCTGTGCTAAAGAAATATTTATAAGAAATAAAAAGAAAAGAGAAATTATAAGTTTTTTGTGATGTGAATTTGAAAACATAAAAGTATTCCCGAAATTATTTCTTAGCGATTAAAATTACTGTATACTTATGATAGGACAAAAGATAAAAGAGAATTGTGTGCGATTTTATTCTGCATAATATTTTCATTTTTATTTGCGCGACCAATATTGACCTTTTTAGCAAAGTAACAGACTTCCCTTTAATTATACACTCAATAAGAGAGCAAAATCCCGCAATATTAAAAATATTGTTAATTTCTTCGTAGTTTATACATGTTTCTTGCAATATATTTCTCGTGTGGCATTAAAGCGGTTTGTATTCGCTTTGCATAGTTTATGGAGTCCAAAATCTCTTTCTGTTTTTCATCAACAATGTTTTTCTGTTCCTCTACAACTTTTTTTTGCGCTTCAATTACTTTTTTCTGTTTGTTGGTTATCCGGAAGCGATTAACCATAAAAACAGCAAATAATCCTACCAAACAGAGAACGCAATAAAGTGCATAGCGCTGGGTTTGCTCTTGTTTTAGTTGGGCGGTTGTTACTTTCTTTTCTTCGGCCACCCTGATGCTATCAGCAGCGGCTTTTTTTTCGTACTCATATTTAAGTTGATTTTTTATACTTACTTTTTTATTTTGTTCGTTGCTTATACTGTCTCTCATCAAAATTTCCAGTTCATACATTTCTAATGCGGCTTTATCTTTGTTTTCTTTCCGGTATATTCTCTTAAGGATATTTGCCCCATCTCTTATTTGGTCAGGAAATCCTAATTCTTTGGCATTTTTAAATCCTTTATTGGCATAAGGTAATGCTTCGTTAATTTCAGACTGTTTTAATAAAATACCCGCAATGTTAATTAAAGAATAAGTGATTGCTCTTTTGTCGTTCATTTCTTCCCTGATTTTTAAACTTTTGTGGTGGTAAAGCAAAGCTTCAGATGTTTTGCCCTGACGATTATAGATACTTGCAAGATTGTTTAATGAATAGGCCATCGCCTTCTTATCATTAATTTCTTCCTGAATCTTTAAACCTTGCTGATAATACCCAATTGCTTTAGGAAAATTTCCCAGATATTCATTCATATATCCCAGATTATTTAATTGTATTGCAATTCCACCCCTATTGTTAATCTCTTCCTGAATCTTTAAACTCTTAGTGCAATATTCTAACGCTTTCTCAGCGTCACCTTGAGTTTTGTAAATAAAACCTATGTTGTTCAACGAATATGCCTCCCCTTTTCTATCATTTATTTCCTCCTGAATCTTTAAAGCTTTATGCGTATACTCTAAGGCCTTGGGAATGTCTCCCTGATCATAATAAATTTTACCAAAATTGCTCAATGAGGTAGCCATTCCCACTTTATTATTTATTTCTTGCTGAATTTTGAAACCAGCGTGATAATTTTCCAATGCTTTGGTAATGTCGCCTTCCCTTTCTTTAATGTATCCCTTGTTGTGTAATGCCAATGCTAAATGTTGTAAATAAAAGTTCTTTGGCCCTCTGCCTTTAGCTATGTTCTGTTCCGCAAGATTCTTTAACTGATCATTAAAGGCTTCCCACTCTCCATCAGGAGCTGTTTCTGATAAAACACCTAAAATATTGCACCGCGTAGTGTCTTGCTTAGCATTTTTAAGAGCAAGTTTAAGCGAGTCTATGTTTTGTGCAAAAGCAAATCCGGTAATAAATATAAATAATAGGATAGCTGCCTTTCTCATAGGTCAAACATAATAAAAAAATAGTATTATTAAGAATAAGGGTTCTAATTATATCAGTACAATAACGGGTGACGTAAAAAAGCTATTTTATCTAAAAGTAAATTTCTCAATAATTTAAGAAATTACCTGGTTTTACAATCGTGTCCGGAGCAGAGCCGGGTTTTTCGGTTATTTGTATACCTGCTATAGAAATTATTATTTTGTGGTGAATTAAAATACATTAATTTTACTATACTAAATATACACTATGAAAAAACTTCTACTTTTCTTTTTAATTATTACATGTACTAAACAAATAAACGGGCAAATAATTACAACTTTTGCCGGAACAGGAACAGCCGGGTTTTCCAATGGATCACCTGCTAATACAGCTCAATTAAATTGGCCTTTTGAAGTGGCCATAGCCCCAAATGGAAATATTTATATTTCAGATGCCTCAAACAATCTTATTCGTATGGTAGACCCAACCGGCACTAACATTTCAACAGTTGTTGGATATACTACAGCTCCCGGTTATAGCGGAAATGGCGGGCCTGCTACAGCAGCCATGTTGACCAGTCCCGCTGCAATAGAATTTGATGCAGCCGGTAATTTATATATTGCAGATGGTAATAGTTGTATACGTAAAGTTGATTTGAGTAATACGATCACTATTATTGCAGGACAAGGGAACGGTTCTCATGGATATGGTGGAGACCTTGGCCCCGCTACTGCAGCATTTTTGTACGAACCTACCGATATAGCTTTTGATGCAAACGGCGATATGTTTATAGCTGATGCAGCAAATCATATAATAAGAAAGATTGATCACACTACAGGTAACATAAGTACTTATGCGGGTACTCCAAACTCAGGGGCTTATTCGGGAGATAATGGTGCGGCTACTTCGGCGCAATTAAATTGGCCTACTGCGATTGCGTTTGACGCCTCCAATAATTTATATATAGCCGACCGCCAGAATTATGTGATACGGAAGGTAACTCCGGGCGGTATCATCACCACGTATGCCGGTAGTAATGCCGGAGGCTGTGCTTTTGGGGGTTACGGAGGCCCTGTTGCTTCAACGAAATTTTGTAATCCGTCAGGACTAACTTTTGATGCAGCAGGTAATTTATATATTGCTGATGAAGGAAATTCTATTATAGTCAAAATTAATACATCGGGAGTATCTTCTATAATTGCCGGAGCTGATGTTGGTGGAGTATTGAACGGATATACGGGTGATAATGGACCTGCCCAGAACGCGCAATTAAGTTCGCCGAATCGTATAGTATTTGATGCAACAGGAAATTACTTTATTCCCGACCAGGCAAATCAGGTAATACGTAAAGTGTGTGTAAAAACAGATTCTGTTACAGGATTTGTATTTGATACGTTGGGTAATCCTGTAACATCCGGAAAAGTTTATGCATTTAAAAGACAGGCAAAACACAACGGATATATTGATACACTCGGGTATTCTCCAATAGCTGCCAATGGTTATTATGGTTTTTCGTCTGTTATAGGAAATAATTACCTGATAAAAGCTATTGCCGATACAACTATTTACCACACATCTGTCCCGACATATTATAGCACACGACCTAAAAGCTATCGATGGGATTCAGCTTCAATTGTAAATAACAATCCCTGCTCAATTAGCAATAGTACCGGAAATAACGTTACGATTATAGAGATACCGAATTTAACCGGACCTGGAACTATTTCAGGCAGCGTATCTTCAATTGCAGGATATGGCCAGCGTTGGGGGTCAGGAGCTACCGTGTTGGGAGCTCCATTGAAAGGAGTTGATGTAAAACTCGGAAAAAACCCGGGAGGCAGTCCTGCTGCGAGAACAACAACTGGTTCCGGAGGAACATACACTTTTTCAAATGTTCCGATTGGTTCTTATAAAATTTATGTGGATATACCCAATTATGGTATGGACAGTATTCGTGCCATAAACATTACCTCGCTAAATACAACAAGTTCTAATAATAATTATTTTGTTGATTCTGTTCTTATTCATGTGGATTCTACGTCTGGTGCAACTAACGTAAATTCATTGCCTGTAAATGAAAATCATTTATTAATCTATCCAAATCCCTCAAATAATTTTATCGTTCTGAAATCACTAACTGAACTTGGTACGATTAGTATTTATAATTCTTTGGGAGAAACCGTTTTCCAAAAAAGAAGCAAAAATGTAACGGAGCAAATTGATGTTAGTAAATTTTCATCAGGAATTTATACAATAATGGTACAGGGAAGATTCAGGAAATTAATAAAAGAATAGACAATTTTTATACTATAATCGCTAAATTAAGAAAGGGGTTCGATTTTCTCTCTTAGATAAAAAAGAAAGCCTTGTGAAGATTTACACCTTAACTATTAATTATGAAAAGATTTTTGTTGTTCACATTCCTGCTTGCTGGTTGCCACAATTCTGAAAATACAGACGACCCGCAAAAAAGAAACGCGACAATCCCTTTTATCCTGGGCCAAAAAAGTACAGTGCAAGTTACCCCTTCTTCTGATATGCATGTAACACTGGTTAACCAGGCCTATGAAATGATGAATTCTTATTTAAAAACCGACTTTAAAAAATTCGTTTCCAAGGTTTATCCCGGACTGGTCAGTAAGGAAGGCGGGGAGAACAATATGATTTTTGAGTTGAAAATTTCCTCTGCAGGATCAAAAGATGGTGAAACATCGATTGATACCATGTATGCTGCCGGTGTTCATAACATAATTAATACGGGAAACCAAATGCAAACAACATTAAGCAGGATCACAATTGTTACTGTTCCTGATGGAAAAATGATTACTGTATCAATGCTCATTGCAATCTCGGAAGACAATGGACAGAACTGGTCTTTTTTAGATGCAAACGGGAGAGATATTAAATCTATGAAAGAGAGCTTTCCTGAACTAAGCGATAAATTGGTATTACTCCCGGATGGAAAGCCAATCTATATTAGGTACTGAAAAGAGCCCTTACAAGCAAAAAGTCGAACCTTATACGATTAAAATGACAGGAACGGATATTTTTTCATTGTCATTCATTAAAAAGCTGAATTCATTCCAAATAGAGACGTGTTTATAATGCGTAGAATAAAAGAATAAGGTTTCGTTTCAAGAATAATTAGAAATTTCCTTAGCTTAAGCTCTTTTGCGGGCTGCAGAATCAAATTCTTCTTCCATACTTTGCAATGAATAAAGCCATTCAAAAGCTTCATTCTTATTTGTAAAGGCTTTATAAGGAAAAACCGGGCGTACGAACTTTCCAAAAATATTTGCAGCGACTTTAAGTAAGGAGGAATTAACCAGGACAGCAGTGCCTCTACATAATGGAGCCCCCTTTTTATTTCCAACCGCACTTATTCCAAGTGGCGTAACAGCTACACGTTCTCTTGCATCAGCAAATACAAAATAAGGTTTATAACCACTAAGTTTTTCAGCACATCCTATTAGTTCACGGACTTCAAAAAAGCCAATTTCTGTCTCGTCCTTAAAAGTTATGTAAACAACCTGGCCTCTATGATGCAAATAGCCGTATGCAAGTTCAACTTTCATAAGATGTAAATTTAACAGATGGTATTTGTGTAGGATATCCTTTTCGTTTAAACAAATAAATTTATAGCCCGAAGGGTTGTTTATTATGCCGGTTAACGGCAAACATTTGTATAGCGAACACCTGTATAGTTTTGTGTAGTGTTAATTACTCAACGACCTTAGCTGGCATAAAAAAAGCCTTTTATTACCAAAAGGCTTTAGTGGACTCGATGGACAAAAAGTCGAACCCTCAATCCTTTAAAAATGAAATAAATGCCATCTTTCAATTGGGGGATTTCGTGAAATTATAGGTCGAACCTGTATAGATATATAAGCTTTGGCTACATTAATTCCAGTCAAAGACGTATTCTAAAAAAACGTTGGAGCTGTCAGCTGGTGTTACAGATAATTGTGGTGAATCTGCTATTTCTCTTGATAGTTGAATACCATATCCAATTTTGTTGTCGAGTATATCCTTGGGTAAAGAATTAAAATCATGGTAGAGTTTAGTATTTCCTAAAGAATCTGTACAACAATATATAACTTCAAAATTTGAGATCTTTAACCATTTCATCAAACTAATTTTTGATGTCTTACATTTAGCTACAAAATCTTCGTCAGGCCAATATCTATGAACAAATCTCAATCTCCGGTCACCGTTCATAGAAACTTGTTCTACGTCAAACGGAACATTTGTCCCGAGATTGAGTATTAGTGATATTCTATTATTACCAAAATGAACTAAATATAAAAGTGTCAATGTACCGAAAGCCAATATCCATAAACCATATTTAATTGTCCGTTTTAGCATACTCAACGTACAAATATTTGGATTAATTTAAATAAGAAGACTTGTTATCGCATACTGCATGAGTTCAGAATTATTCTTCATGCCAATTTTCTCTAAGAGACGCTGACTATAAGTACTAATTGTAGAAACACTTAATGATAACTCCTTAGCGATTTCTGAAACAGTTTTTCCTGAGCCTATAAACTTTAATACCTGTAATTCCCTGTCTGAAATGATTTCAATACCTTCATCATTATAGTTATCGAATCTATTCGCAAGTTGTTCTGCTAACTCTGGAGATATGTACTTCCTTCCACTAAGAATAGTCTTAATAGCACTTTTTATTATTACCGTTGAAGTTTCAGTCGAAATATATCCATTGCCTCCTGCTTTAAGAACTCTTATCGCTGACTGGTCTTTGGGGTTTATACTAAACATTAAAATTGGCGTTTGAATATTCTCTAATCTTAATGCCTTTAAAACATCTAATCCGCTTTTTTTAGGCATATCCATTTCCATAATTATTAGGTCAAGTTCATTATTTCGCCCCTCCTTTTCAGCTTCCTTTCCATCAGAGGCTTCATCAACTATTGCTGAAGGAAATTTCTCCAAAATAATTTTTTTGAAACCCTCCCTTATTAATTCATGGCTGTCTGCAATTAGGGTTTCCATTTTACTTTAGTTTTAATTATAGCCTAATTTACTTAGAATATTTAACTTTACTCGGTATATTATAAGGTATATTGCGAAAATGTTTTTATTTAATTTGAAGCCCAAGTAAATGTACAAAAACTATGTATATACATTCCCAAGTTGCATTTAACAGGGCAACCTTAAATCGATTAAGGTTCGACTTTCCCTAAGAGATAGAAAAAAGAAAGCCTTGATAAACAAGGCTTTCTGTAACTGTGGTGATGGAGGGAATCGAACCCCCGACACAAGGATTTTCAGTCCTTTGCTCTACCGACTGAGCTACATCACCGGCCATTATTTTAGGGATGCAAACTTAACAAAAAGTTTTTAATGGCAGCAAAAAAATGTTGGTATTTTCTGATAAAACCCGCACTCTCATAGCCATTTAGCTGATAATAAGACTGTACTTTTGCGCTCATGAACTTTGTACTTGATTTGGGTAATACTTGTGTTAAAGCCGGTCTTTTCTCTGGCCGCACATTGGTAAAAAGTTTTTTGTTTGACAAAAACGAAGCCAGCGAAATAAAAAAAGTCCTTAATGAAAATCCTGAAATTAAGTACAGTATTATCAGCTCTGTTATCAGTCACAGCAAAGAAATTGCCAATATTTTGCAGAATAAAACAATTTGCATCGATTTCGATTCAAATACCCGTCTCCCTTTTAAAATAATGTATAGCACGCCTGAAACGTTGGGCAAAGATCGCATCGCTGCGGTAGCGGGAGCCATTGCATTGTGCCCGGGGAAAACACTTTTGGTGATTGACGCGGGAACCTGCATGAAATACAATTTTGTAAATGCGCATAACGAGTTTATCGGAGGAGCCATTTCGCCGGGACTGGATATGCGGTTTAAAGCGCTTAATGTATTTACCGACAGGCTGCCGCACCTTTCATACGAAAAAGAGTTTAACGACGTTGTAGGCAACAACACAAAGGGATCTATTTTAAGTGGCGTACAACAAGGACTGCTATTTGAGGCGGAAGGCTATATAAAACGCTTTAAAGACAAGAATAAGGAAGGCATTGTGGTAGCCACCGGCGGGAACCTTTCTTATTTGGAGGACGGCTTAAAAAATAGCATCTTTGCGGCGCCCGATTTAATACTTAGCGGACTCAATGAGATTTTACTTCATCATACCTCTCCATAAAACTTTTTTTTCCGCGCTTTGTTTAAGTTTACTCTTTACTTTTTCGGTTAAGGCACAAACAGCGGCAACTTCTTCGCCTTATTCTCGTTTCGCTTTGGGAAGGCCCGAGAATACCGGTTTTGCATCTATTACTGCTATGGGAGGAAGTTTCACTGCTTTCAGGAATGATACTACCGACAGATCAACTTTTTTCATCAACCAGGGAAATCCTTCTTCGTATGCTTTTAATAAATACACCAGCTACGAGTTCGGTGCTCGCTATGCTTATTATACTTTCAGCGGGAAAGACGGCGATGTAAAAAAACAGAATGGCGGATTTAATTATATCTCTCTTTGTTTTCCCATTCGTAAAAAAATGGGCGCTGCTTTCGGGCATGTGCCTTTTTCGAATGTGGGGTACAATGTAACGACTACCGAGAATGTTGACAGCATTGGTAACATAACAAATAATTATCAGGGTGCGGGTGGTATCAACCAAGTGTATGGCGGAGTTGCGTATCGCCCGTTTGAAGCCGCTTACAGAAATTATTTAAAATCGAAAGCATATAAACAACTCGACAGCATCGCTAAAAACGATACTTCGCGAAGCAAAGCGGCTCTTGCTAAAATACGGCGTAAAAAATTTATTGCTAACTCGCTCAATAATTTTTCGATCGGAACCAATGTTAGTTTTTTATACGGAACCATTAATTACTCAACCCGAAAATATTTTCCTGCCAGTTTCGGCTCGGTATTTAATACCTGCGATTATACCGAAACGCAATTGCATGACGTTTATGTGCAGGGAGGAACACAAATTTCTTTTGATATAAATTATGGAAAAAGAAGGCGCGTGATACGAATAGATACAATTTGCTATAATGTAAATGGCGATGTTACAGAGAAAAAACCTTGTTGCGACGGAACCGGAAAAACGGCTTATCGTTTGAAAAAAATTTACGGAGAAAAAAAATTAGTGAGCCTTAAAAATAAAACAAAAATAACAGTAGGATACACAGCCTCTTTGCCAAAAGCGGTATCGGCAAGTGCCACGCATGTAGGTTATAATTTTACATTGGCTTCTTTCGGAAGGGAAATCCCTTTTGATACTTTTTCGTACGACCCGAATTTTAAGGGAAGAGTTTACATTCCCTTTATGCAAACTCTTGGAATAGGTATTAAACACGGAGAAATGTTTACGTTTTTAGCCGATGTGGGATACCAGCAGTGGAGCAAGTTTCAGTTTTTAGGAACGAGCCAGGGACTGAAAGACCAATGGCGTTTTTCGGGAGGAATACAATACCAGCCAAGCAAGATGGCAATTGGTACAGGTGCATTTTTCAGGCGGATTATGTACCGCGCGGGCGCACGTTATAACACAGGGTATCTTTTCTTAAAAGGAAGCCAGATAAACGAATACGCTGTCAGTGCCGGGCTTGGTTTACCGGTGGGAAAATACAGAGTAGGAACCATGATCAACATTACTGCTGAATACGGTGTTGCCGGAACCACAAAAAATCTTTTAGTGCAGGAACATTTTCTGCGTTTTGTGATTGGCTGTACTTTTAATTCCGCCTGGTTCCAAAAAACCAGGTACGATTAATGAGAGGCCTTAAAAAAATATTTTTTGCCATTCACCTCTTTACTTTTTTAGTGTTGGTTTCCTGTAACCAGAACCACGAAGTGGACGACATTATGGGAAAGCAAAATATTTTCCCTACTGAAGAAGGAGAGATTGTAGAAATTTTATATACCGATTCGGGCCTCGTGCGCATACGTATTACAGCGCCTGTAATGAATCATTACACGATTAACGTACCGGAACCTTACACCGAAATGCCGAAAGGAATTTACGTAGAGTTTTATAATGACAGTAGTAAAATTAAAACCACACTTAAAGCCGATTACGGAATTCGTTACGAAAAAAATAAACGTACCGAAGTAAAAAATAATGTGGTGGTGGTAAACATTGCCGGTGAAGTTTTAAATACCGACAAATTAAACTGGGACGAAGCCACCCGCAAAATTTATACTAATGAATTTGTAAAAATTACCACCAAAAAAGAAGTGCTCCAGGGCACCGGAATGGAAGCCAACGAAGATTTCTCTGAATGGGAATTAAAAAACCCGGTTGGAACTGTAAATGCGCCGGAGGAAGAAGGGGAGAAGAAATGATTTGTTACCGCATAATAAACAATTTTGTATTTATTCCAAAATGCCCTAGCTTTATATAAGACTAACTCTACTTCATCCTCATATAAAACCAAACACCCGCGGCTATAACAGCTAACCCTGCAATAACAGTCAATGCAATTTTAATGACGCTATAAGGCCTTTCGCCCTGTACCTCACCTGTGCGGGCATTAATCATAAAGTGGTAAACTTTTTCATTGTACTTATAGGCGCTTATCCAAACGGGTAATAAAATATGTTTAAATGTAATATGGTCGTAGGTGGTACTCATTGAGCTAACGCGCTGTAAGTCTCCGCCAATATCTCCTTTAATTTTACTTTCAATTTCAGGCTTCATGATGTTTTTGGCAGTTTCAAAGCCGGTTTTTAAATCCACACGGTAACTCTCCGCTTTAAAACCGCTTAAATAACGCTCATCAAAACCGGCCAGCGCTTCCAAATCCCATGGCTCAAGCGCGCTTGAAAGTTTTTGCGGTAAGGAAGGGCTCGCGCAAACCAAAATATCATCAAAGTTTTTATCCACGTTACCTGAAGCAAATGACCATGCAATGCGTTGCACCTCGCGTGTTTCGGTTTCTCCTTTGCTGTTGGTGTACGTTTCGGTTACGTAGTAATACGTTCCGCGTTCTCCTGTATAATCTGTGCTTGTGTCAGAGTCGTAAGTCCAGAAAGGTAAATATACACCCACCAGTTTATCCATGGTGCGTTGAGCGTTTTGTTTTAAATCATTCGGCGCAAACCATAATCCGCCCAGCCATTTCGTATAATCTTCTCCCGCTTTTTTACGTTCAATCTTAAACGGAAGTAAATATTTTGGTTTTATGAGTTTAGAAGAAGTAGCATTTTTTACAATGAGAGGAGTGTCACAAAACGGACAGCTGTCGGAAGTAACATCAGGTTTCAGCGTAGTAGATGCTCCGCAGTTTACGCAATTAACGATATTTATTTCGTGTAAACTTTCTTCGGGTTGGCTTTCGCTCAGGAATTTCTCAAAATCAATTTCTTCTACATATGTAGTTTCCTGTTTTATCTCGTTCTTGGCGCAGCAGTATTGGCAGGCGAGGGTAGCAGTGCCGGGTTCAAAAGTAAGATTGGCTCCGCAGCCGTTACATTTTATGTTTCCTGCTGTTTGTGCCTGTATGGCGCTTTCTTCGTTGCTCATATTGAAAATTATTAATAGTTAAAAATAAAACAATTTTTTAAACGTTATCCATTATCTTTATAAAAAAACCTAATCCTATGAAATCCCGAATGATAATCTTTTCTATACTTATAACGTTATTAGTTTCCTGCGGCTATAAAAAAATTGAGATTGAAAAACAGAGCGGGCGCGTAAATAAAGTAAGAAAGGGAGATAAATTTTGTATTTCGTTGCCGGAAGACCATAACACAAAATATTTATGGACGCTAAAAAAAGATATTCCTGTTAATAAGGTGGATTATATGGGTTCTGTTTTTCATGGGACTTATACCGATTTTAATTTTATTGCGGTAGGCAAAGGGCAGGAGGAATTAACACTTTATCTTTATTCAGCAAGGGATACTTCTGCTATCAAGACTTTTTTGGTGGAAGTTGAGTAACTGGTGAAATGGAACGCAGGCTTTTCCATTTTTTATTTAAATGCACAATTAAAATTCGCTCTTAAAGAAGAATTGAATTTTCGGAAATTTTTCCCGGGCCATTTGCAATAACCAGGCGGATTCGGCTAAAAATACCGGCCTTCCTTCTTTATCGTAGGCAATGTGGTTAGCACGGTCAACTAAAAAAGTGTCCAGCTCTTTTTTGTCTTCAGATTTAATCCAGCAGGCCTTATGTAAATTAATTTGTTCAAACCCGCAGGAAGCATTGTATTCACTTTTTAAACGGTGTTGCAATACTTCGAACTGTAAAGCTCCCACGGTTCCTAAAATGCGGCGGCCGTCTTGTTTTTTTGTGAATAATTGCGCAACCCCTTCGTCAGTTAATTGTTCCAAACCTTTTTGAAGTTGTTTAGTCTTCATCGGGTCCTGATTAACAACGTATCGAAAAAGCTCAGGTGAGAAACTCGGGATTCCCTTAAAATGTAAAACTTCCCCTTCACTTAAAGTATCTCCGATTTTAAAATTTCCGGAATCATACAAACCCACTATATCGCCCGGATATGCTTCATCAATAACCGATTTGCTCTGAGCCAAAAATGCGGTGGGATTACTGAAACGCATTTGTTTTTTTTCGCGGTTATGAAAATAGTATTTGTTCCGCTCAAATTTTCCCGAACAAATTCTTAAAAACGCAATCCTGTCTCTGTGCCTCGGGTCAATATTGGCAAATATTTTAAAAATAAACCCGCTGAATTTCGGTTCAAAGGGATCTACTATTCTCTCTTCTGTTTCGCGTTTAAGCGGATAGGGGGCAATATCCACAAAACAATTTAAAAGTTCGCGCACACCAAAATTATTTACAGCAGAGCCGAAGAATACCGGGCATATATCTCCTTTTAAATAATCTTCGCTCTTAAAATCAGGATAAACAGTTTCTACTACTTCAATATCTTCCAATAATTGTTTGGAAAAATCTTCGCTAAGATATTTTTCAAAAGTTTCTTTATCCAGTTTTTTAATTTCAACCGATTCAGCTATGGTTTGCTTTTCATCGCTTGTAAAAAGATTCAACGACTTTTCGTAAACATTGTAAACTCCTTTAAAACTTTTTCCAATGCCAATGGGCCAGCTCAGGGGGCGGACTTTAATTTTCAATTCTTTCTCCAACTCATCCATCAGTTCAAATGCGTCACGGCCTTCGCGGTCCATTTTATTTACAAAAACAATGACCGGTGTTTTGCGCATTCGACAAACTTCAAGAAGTTTACGCGTTTGTGGTTCAACTCCTTTCACACAGTCGATAACCATGATTACGCTGTCAACTGCAGTTAATGTCCTGTAAGTATCTTCCGCAAAATCTTCGTGCCCCGGAGTATCTAAAATATTTACTTCTTTACCCTTAAATTCAAAGGCCATCACCGATGTAGAAACCGAAATTCCTCTTTGGCGTTCAATTTCTAAAAAGTCGGAAGCGGTAGATTTTTTAATTTTGTTCGACTTTACAGCCCCTGCAATTTGTATGGCGCCTCCGAACAGAAGTAGTTTTTCTGTTAAAGTGGTTTTACCCGCATCCGGGTGGGCGATGATAGCAAAAGTGCGGCGGCGTTTTATTTCTTCTTCGGCGGTCATTTTAATTCCGATAGCTATCGGGAGCGCAAAAATACTATAAATGCTTGGATTTAGATAATAAAAAAACCCTCCTGAAGGGGAGGGTTTAAATCTTTAAAATTGACTTTATTCAAAAATATATGTAGTAACCATCAAATGAGAGTCTCCGATACTGCTGGTGCTTTTAATTTGCACGCCGTTAGCAAGCACTTCATTTATGCATTGACAAAACATTTTATCATTTATCTCATAGTTTGTGTGTTTGCTTTGCAGTAAGGCTTGTTTTTTTGTTTTCCCCTCGGGATAGCAAATAATTATCTGATTTCCGAAATCAGAGTCGGCAGATTGATATAACCTTAAGATGGTTATTTTTCTTACATCATAACTTGTACTCTTGAATGAGACAAGAATAAACACGCTCAGAATAAAAGTAATGCAAATAATGATCAGATTTTTTGATTTCATGATAATCAGAATTTAGAGGCTAAACCAACCTGTAAAAGAGCCCATTTATCAAATCCGAATTCGGTATAAAAACCGATGTTGTCAGTAAAGTAGTATTTTAATCCTACTCCTAAACCAAAATAAAAGGGGGTAAAACTGATATTCTGATTGGTATTTGTCTGACGAGGATTATTGTCAGTATATGTCAGCGTATTGCCCGACCAACCTGCACCTACTGCAAAATAAGGATCTAATTTATCTTTAGTTGCGAAATGTATATTGAAACGCAGGCCGGCGGTAGGGCTGTTCCATGCAATTTTTTGAGTATATGTTACCTGTTGTGTATAATTACTGTTCCAGTCCTGGTAATTGTAAGAAATAGATGCCATAGAGTATCCCAGTACAATACCCATTCCGATTTTTTCTGATAATCCGTATTCATACCTTAAAAAGATCGGGCCTACTGCGCTGAAAGAATAATTTGTGTGGCTTGTTGAGTTATAAACTGACCTGAAAGTACTGGATATGATATTCGGGAAACCGTATCCCAAAGTAACTACTGATTTTCCTTCATCAAATGCCTGTGCACCTGCATTAAATGTGGTTAAGGTTAAGCAAACTGCCGCCAAAACGGATAGTATTTTTTTCTTCATGGTTATTTTATTTAAGTATTTATGTATAACAAATATACATATTACTTCTTAATTTCAAAATTCCGGAAATGATTCAGCTCTTTCTCTTCAGCAATCAATTCTTTTACTTCGGCCAAAGGAGGACCGATATAACACCATTCAATAAGTTTATTGATGTTTTCTTCCTTTCCTTCTACTTCAATAAATACATCGCCGTTGTGTAAATTTTTTACATAACCGGTTAAAGAAAGTTTGTGTGCCTTCCGTAAAGTCGCAAAACGGTAAGAAACTCCCTGTACTAATCCCTTAACTGTTATGTTGTAATGACGCAGTGACAAAAAATTACTTATTGAGTTTTTCCAAATCGCGGTGTTCGGTTTTAAATAATTCTTCTTTAGGGAGTGATTTAAAATACGCGTAGGTAATTTTTAAACCTTCGGCACGATTTACTTTTGGTTCCCATCCCAATAGGGCTTTTGCTTTTGTAATATCGGGTTGGCGTTGTTTAGGGTCGTCTTCAGGAAGCGGTAATGAAATTAATTTTTGATTGGAACCTGTAAGTTTTAAAATTTCTTCGCCAAATTCTTTAATTGTAATCTCACTCGGGTTACCGATATTCACGGGTAAATGATAGCCACTTAAAAGCAAACGGTAAATCCCGTCAACCAAATCTGCAACATAACAAAAACTACGTGTCTGGCTTCCGTCACCGAACATAGTTAAATCTTCTCCGCGCAATGCCTGTCCGATAAATGCGGGCAGTACCCGTCCGTCGTTAAGACGCATACGCGGCCCGTAGGTGTTGAATATTCTTACAATTCGTGTTTCTACATTGTGTGTGTTATGATAAGCCATTGTGATAGCTTCCATAAAGCGTTTCGCTTCATCATAACAACCGCGCGGGCCAACCGGATTTACGTTCCCCCAATACTCTTCCGTTTGCGGATGTACAGTCGGATCGCCGTATACTTCGCTGGTAGACGCTACCAATACACGTGCTTTTTTTACACGTGCAAGGCCGAGAACGTTGTGTGTACCTAAAGAAGAAACTTTTAATGTTTGTATGGGAATTTTTAAATAATCGATGGGACTGGCAGGGGAAGCAAAATGCATTATATAATCCACCTCGCCGCCGATGTGAATGTGCTTTGTAACATCGTGATGATGAAATTCAAAGTCAGGAAGTTTCATCAGGTGTTCGATGTTGCGCATATCGCCCGTAATGAGATTGTCCATTGCGATAACGTGATAATTTTCTTTTATAAATTTATCGCACAAATGTGAGCCTAAAAACCCGGCGGCACCTGTAATTAAAACCTTCTTTTTCTCCATACTCATTAGTGTTTATTTTTTTGCTTTAGATTTAATCGCACCCGGATAGAAAAGATGGTCGATGATAATGAATATTGCGGTAGCAAAAATAAATTCATTAGTCAGCAAATAACGCATTGTAATCGGATGTGCATAGGCAAGGAAGGCGGAATTGCAAATAAAAAAAATGTAAATAAAGTAAAGAATTTTCTTATACTCCGGGCCGGGTTTTATTTTTTTAATAATGTGTAAAAAAACTACTGCCAGAATAAAGGCAAGAGTCAAAATAAAATACCTTATTTGCACCCACCATGTAATATATTTTTTATAAATATCATTTCGCGGCACAAAATAATCAAAATCAGTGGCACAAACTTTCCGGGTACTTTCATCAACGGGACGATTCAGGTAACCGGTAATGTCATCGTATTTTGGAAAAATAACATTGCGGATATTTGGGGCATAAAAACGCGTAATAAAAGTGGAAAGGTTATTTTTTATAAGGGCGTCGCCATACTCGCCGTAAATTTTTCCTAAAGAAACATACATCGGGAGATATCCGAACTGAGGCCTGTCCAGCAAGCATTTGTTCATATATTGTTTTTCCGGGGATAATTTATTCCACATTAATTGCCCGGTTAAAACTCTGGAAGGGCTGTATGTGCTGTCGGGAAATAATTTGAAAAAACTGTGTATGTCTGCTAATTTCCTGAGAGGCATTTCTCCTTTTACTTCTGGAATAATAACAGAAGCGTTATTTAATTTGGCCCATCCTCCAAAAGCGGAAAAAGTTTCAATGCCACACAGGTCTTTATTTTCTTTTACTCCTTGTTTGTAAATAAAGAAGAATAAAATAAGTGAAACCAAAGCATTAATAAATAATTTCATATAGCTTTTCCGAAAAAGAATGGCTGCTACAACCAGGCCGATAAAAGGATAGATTAGGCCGGCATATCGTGTTTTTGCTGCGCCATAACAAACAAACGCATAAAAAATAATCAGAAAATAGTTTGTTTTTTCATTTTTTAAAATATGTAATATACAAACCATCCAAACCAAGGTAAGGCTTATAAATATGCTATCACTGATAAGAACATTAGTCAACATGAATTGTTGTCCCCCCAGAGAAATAAGTACTGCAAGCCATATAAGCAGTTTTTTATTATTGAAAGGAAACAGGTATTCTATTGTGAAAATGAAAAGTACATTAGCAATCGGGTATGCGAGCGATTGGAAAAATACAACAGAATAAATACTTTGGTTAACCCCTATACAAAAATTTATAAAACCCGAATAACCGTAAGGCCGGTATCCGTAGAAGTGTTTCATTTTTGCGGAAAGAAAATAGTTGGGAGTATCATGGAAATAAATAGTGAAAGGATAGGCCCAATGAAACAGGATGGCGATTAATATATGAAAAGCGGTAATCCATAGCAGCAATTTACGATTGGCGGGACTGAATATAAATTTAAAAAAAGTCATTTATTTAACTATTTCACGTCCTATGCTGGAATAATAATAACCCAATTTTTTCATTTGATCAAGGCCGTAAAGATTTCTCCCGTCAAAAATTACTTTATTCTTTAACTCGGCCGAAACACGGTCGAAATCCGGCGTGCGGAAAAGTGCCCATTCAGTTGCAATAATTAAAGCGTCTGCGTTGTGTAAAGCTTCATACGGGCCTGAAGTGTATTTTATTTTATCGCCGAAAATTCTTTTCACATTTTCTGTTGCCTCCGGGTCATACGCGGTAACAGTCGCCCCTGCTTTCAGTAATTCTTCAATTACGTAAAGCGCAGGCGCTTCGCGGATATCATCTGTGTCGGGTTTAAAGGCCAATCCCCATAAGGCAAAATGTTTTCCTTTTAAATTATTTTTGAAATACGAATTTATTTTGGGTACAATAATGGTTTTTTGTTTTTCGTTTACCTCCATTACCGAATGAAGTATTTTAAAATCATAGTTTGCTTCATCAGCTGATTTTGCCAATGCCTGTACATCTTTCGGGAAGCAACTTCCGCCATAACCGATGCCGGGAAATAAAAAACGTTTTCCGATACGATCGTCACTGCCAATGCCTATGCGTACCATATCTACATCCGCGCCAAGTTTTTCGCAGAGATTGGCAATCTCATTCATGAAAGTAATTTTGGTAGCGAGAAAAGCGTTGGCTGCGTATTTGGTAAGTTCTGCAGATTTCTCATCCATAAACACGATGGGATTTCCCTGACGAACGTATGGTTTATAAAGTTCTTCCATTGTTTTGCGTGCTTTTTCAGAACTCGCTCCGATTACAACGCGGTCGGGTTTTAAAAAATCATCTACAGCAAAACCTTCCCGTAAAAATTCGGGATTAGAAACTACATCAAATTCTACTTTTGCGTTTTTTGCAACAGCGGCACGCACTTTATCGGCAGTTCCAACGGGTACCGTGCTCTTATCTACAATGACTTTATAATCTTTAATAATTTTTCCCAAATCTTCGGCCACTCCTAAAACATAACTTAAATCGGCGCTGCCATCTTCGCCAGGAGGGGTAGGTAACGCAAGAAAAATAATTACAGAATGTTCAATAGCTTCCTTCAGATTTGTTGTGAAAGATAAACGCCCCGCTTTAATGTTGCGGTGAAAAAGTGTGTCAAGATGCGGTTCGTAAATCGGAACCACGCCTTCTTTCATTTTTTTCACTTTCTCTTCGTTGATATCAACGCAAATGACAGTGTTGCCGGTTTCAGCAAGGCAAGTGCCTGTAACCAAACCAACATAACCTGTTCCTACTACAGTAATTTTCATAATCTATAAATTGACAAATTCTAAAACAGAATTGCTTATATAAGTTAAAGTTTCTTCATCTAATTCGGTATGCATGGGCAAAGACAAAACGCATGCACATAATTTTTCGGTAACCGGGAAATCACCCTGTTTGTAATGCGGACTTGCATATGCTTTTTGCAAATGCAATGGAATCGGGTAGTAAATCATACTTGGAATATCTTTGCTTGCCAAAAACTCGCGCAGTTTATTGCGGTCAACACCGGCTAATTGCAAGGTGTATTGGTGAAAAACGTGTGTTGAGTTTTTTGCCCGTAGCGGAGTTTTAATTTTTGGATGATTGGTAAATGCTTTATCATAATGCGCGGCAGCTTTGTTACGGGCCTCCGCATACTCATCCAGGTGTTGTAATTTTACTTTTAAAATGGCAGCTTGTATTGTATCAAGACGTGAATTAACTCCCAAGACATCGTGTACATACTGCACGCTTTGTCCGTGATGCGCAATCATTTTGCATTTGGAAGCCAACGCGTCATCATTTGTATAAATCGCTCCACCATCTCCGTAACAACCTAAATTTTTAGAAGGAAAGAACGAAGTGCATCCTATTGTTCCGATAGTGCCCGCTTTTACTTTTGTTCCGTTGCCTAATGTATAATCTGCTCCGATAGCCTGCGCCACATCTTCAATTACAAATAAATTATTTTTTTTGGCCACAGCCATAATTGCTTCCATGTCGGCACACTGGCCGTATAAATGAACAGGCACAATGGCTTTTGTTTTTGGTGTTATGGCCTTTTCAATTGCCTTTACATCAATACAAAAAGTGTCCCGATAAACATCCACTAAAATCGGGGTTAAACCCAATAAGCCGATTACTTCAGCAGTCGCCACATAGGTAAAACTGGCCGTAATAACTTCATCGCCCGGTTTTAAGCCGAGAGCCATCATGGCAATTTGCAAAGCATCTGTGCCGTTTGCGCAAGGAATAACATGTTTTACACCCAGGTATTTTTCTAAATCGGCTTGAAATTCTTTAACCGCAGGCCCGTTAATAAAGGCGGTGTTATTTATAACTTCCTGAATACCTGCATCCACCTCAGGCTTAATTTTTTGGTACTGACCTTTAAGATCAACCATTTGGATTTTTTTTGTGCTTGTAATACTCATGAAAATACGAACGACGAATATACGAATTTAGTACTTAAAATGAGCCAAATTTCAAAAGCTAATAGTATTAAAATCAGGAGGGTTAAAGCAAAAACTTATAGCTATCTTTGTACCCATGTTTTTATTAGACCCAAGGAAGTATTTTACGCTTGCCGATGCAGAAAAAGTTGTTACATCAGGCGAGGAGCTCGGATTTTCGGAGGCGGCCATAAAAAACATTAAAAATTGTCGCATTTATCTGGATAAAAAACTGGCTACGCAAAACGAAGCTGTTTATGGTATCAATACGGGTTTTGGTTCTCTTTGCAATGTGGTGATTCCGAAAAAAGACCTTGAACAGCTTCAGGAAAATCTTGTGAAGTCGCACGCTTGCGGAATGGGAGAAGAAGTGCCGAGGGATGTGATAAAGATAATGTTGCTCCTTAAAATCAGGAATTTTATTTACGGCAAATCTGCAGTAAGTATAGAAACCGCCGAGCGCATGCTGTTTTTTTATAACAACGATATTTTGCCGGTGATTTATCAACAAGGTTCATTAGGGGCTTCTGGCGATTTGGCTCCGTTGGCACATTTAACTTTACCACTTATCGGTTTAGGAGAAGTGTATTACAAAGGCAAAAAAATTACTACCGAACAACTTTATAAAAACCTGAAATTAAAGCCGGTTAAACTTCAGTCAAAAGAAGGGTTGGCACTTTTAAACGGAACACAGTTTATGAGCGCTTATGCTGTATGGTGTCTGATAAAATCAAATCACCTGAATAAACTGGCTGATCTTACAGGCTCAATAGCACTTGACGGATTTTTCGGAAGAACGGAACCTTTTTGTGAAGCGATACAAAATGTGCGTCCGCATAAGGGACAGATAGAAACCGGCAGAGCGGTAAGAAATTACTTGAAAGGAAGTAAAATTGCAGAGAAGAAAAAAGAAACGGTTCAGGATCCTTACTCTTTTCGCTGTATACCGCAAGTGCATGGCGCTACTAAAGATGTAGTGAGACATGTAACTGAAGTTATCGAAACAGAAATTAACTCTGTGACCGATAATCCTACCATTTTTCCGGAGAATGATGAAATTATTTCGGGTGGAAATTTTCATGGACAACCTTTGGCGATGGCTTTAGATTATCTGGCGATTGCTATTTCAGAATTGGGAAGTATTTCAGAAAGGCGCATCTATCAATTAATTTCGGGCGCAAGAAATTTACCTCCGTTTTTAGTGGCGAATCCCGGGATTAATTCAGGTTTCATGATCCCGCAATATACTGCGGCTTCTATTGTAAGCCAAAGTAAGCAATTATGTTCGCCCGCTTCGGTGGATAGCATAGTAAGCAGTAACGGCCAGGAAGATCATGTGAGTATGGGGGCCAACGGCGCCACAAAATGTTACAAAGTGATTGAGAATACGTATAAAATACTGGCCATTGAATTTATGAATGCCACGCAGGCATTGGAGTTCAGAAGGCCTTTAAAATCTTCTCCGCTTATTGAAAAAACTGTTGCGGTATACCGTAAAAATGTAGCGTTTATAGAGAATGATAAGTTAATGCACAATGAGATTAATAAGAGCCTTAAATTTGTTGAAAGTCTAAATTTGGAATAGGATATGAAAGTTTATTTAGATAATGCCGCCACCACCCGTCTGGATGAGGAAGTATTGCAAGCTATGTTACCGTATATGAAAGAGGAGTTTGGTAACCCGTCTTCTATACATGCTTTCGGAAGAAAAACCCGTTCAGCTATTGAAACAGCTCGTAAAGCTGTGGCTAAACTTTTAAATGTAACTCCGGCAGAAATTTTTTTTACTTCGGGAGGTACTGAGGCGGATAATATGGCGATTGTAAAGGCCATTGAAACATTTGATATAAAACACGCGATTACTTCTAAGATTGAGCACCACGCTGTGGAACATACTTTATGCGAACTTGAAAAAGAAGGAAAAATAAAACTCAGCTGGGTAAGTATTGATAAAAAAGGAAACGTTGATTTAAAACATCTGGAAGAGTTATTGAAAGCAAATCCGAAATCTTTAGTCTCTTTAATGCATGCTAATAATGAAATAGGCACTTTACTACCTATTAACAAAGTGGGCGAGTTGTGCGAAAAATACGGGGCTATTTTTCACAGCGATACCGTGCAAACAATGGGACACTTTACAATGGATTTACGTGCTATGAAAGTGCACATGGTAACCTGTGCGGGACATAAATTCCACGGCCCGAAAGGGGTTGGATTTTTATATGTGAATCACGATATAAAATTAAAACCTTTAATACTTGGCGGTGCTCAGGAACGTAATATGCGTGGTGGCACCGAAAATGTTTACGGAATCGTTGGACTGGCAAAAGCATTTGAAATTTGTAACCGTGAAATGACAGAACATCAAAATCATATTCGCGGATTGAAAAATTATATGATTGAGCAATTGCGTAAAAATATTCCGGGCGTTGAATTTAACGGAGAGATTGATGAGCATAGTTTGTACACAGTGCTTAATGTGCATTTGCCTCCCAGCGAAGATGCTGAGATGTTATTGTTTAATTTAGATATACAAGGCATTGCAGCTTCGGGCGGAAGTGCCTGTTCTTCGGGTAGTAATCAGGGTTCGCACGTATTACGCGGATTGGGTATTGATATGAACCGTGCTGCAGTACGTTTTTCGTTCTGTAAATACAATACCAAAGAAGAAATTGATTACGCAGTTGCAAAACTCGTGGAAATATTAAAAGTAAATTCAGAAACAGTAAAAAATTAAACCTGGATCCGCCCGGACGTTAGTGGAAACATGAAAACAATTTTATTAGCATCAACAAACGGAATGTATGAATTTGGCGGAAGCGAGATTTTTATCCTGCTCATTGTTGCTATTGTATTTGCCCTGGGGATTTACACACTTTTAAAATTTCGTAAAAACAAAAATTTTTAAAATGAATACGGTACTGTTGTTATTTGATTTTTTGGGTGGGGGAGAGCTCTTTATTGTTTTTCTGGCTGTACTTCTTTTATTCGGCGGAAAAGGAATGCCAACCGTTATGCGCAATATCGGAAAAGGGATACGCCAGTTTAAAGATGCCACATCAGGTATACAACGCGACATACAGGAAAGCGCCAATAACATCAAAAAGGAAATAGAAAAGCAGGTGAATGTTGTTGAGGAGAAAGCAAAAGAAATCGATAAGCTGTAAGTTTAGAAAATTCTGAATTCGTTTTGGTGAAATATTCAAACTTCAATTTTATTCTGGGAATTATAATTCTTTTTTCTGCCTGCTCAACCGGCACAGGTGAAAAGAAAGAAGATAACCCTCCCGTAAATTTTGCAGAGCATATTGCCCCGATTATTTTTAAAAACTGTACGCCTTGTCACCGGACAGGAGAAGCCGGCCCTTTTTCTTTACTTGGTTACAATGATGCGAAGAAAAATGCCAATAAAATAAAATTTGTGACTTCTTCCCGTTATATGCCCCCCTGGCCCGCGGATAAAAATTACAGTCATTTTGTAAAAGAGCGCGGACTAACGGATGATGAGATTTCTAAAATTAGAAATTGGGTTGAACAAGGTTGTAAATCCGGTGATACAACAAAACTTATAGTTCCTGATTTTTATACAGGTTCTTTTTTCGGTAAGCCTGACGTAGTTGTAAAAATGCAGGAAGCAGTCCCCATAAAAGGTAACGGAACCGATCATTTTTATATGGTAAAAATTCCTTATGAAATCGCCAAAGATACTTTCGCGCGCTTTTTTGAATTTGTTCCGCAACAAAGAAAATTGGTGCATCACGTTAACGGCCATTTGGTAAGTTACGAAGCGGAGAAAAAGAAAAATGTTTTGGAAGGAAAATCTTTCTGGTTAGATATACCCGGCGGTTCCTCCGATGTTTTTAAATTGATGGGCTTTGCTAATGATGATGGAACATTTCCTGTTTTAACCCCTAATACAGTTTATTATTTGCCCGGTTATACTCCGCAATTATATCCCAATGATATTGGTGGATATACGTTGAAGAAAAAAGGCGCATTCTTCTTAAAAAATTTGCATTACGGCCCCTCTAAGGCGGATTGCAAAGATTCTTCGGTAATAAATATTTTCTTCGGGCCTAAACCACAAAGACCCATTCAGGAAACTCAGCTTGGCACGTTCGGTATTGCACCCATAGAACCAAAATTTGATATTCCCGCCAATGAAATTAAAACTTATAGGAGTCGTTGGATTACTCCCGCTGATATTTCAATTCTTTCTGTGAACCCGCACATGCATTTGCTCGGAAAAACTTTTCTCGCTTATGCAATACAACCGAACGGAGACACGATACGTTTAATACGTATTAACAATTGGAATTTTAAATGGCAGTATTACTATACCTATAAACATCCGGTTAAAATTCCGGCGGGAAGTACTATTTATGCTTATGGTACATACGACAATACCGATAGAAATCCCAATAATCCTTTCCACCCCCCGCGTGAAATAAAAGAGCGCAACGATTTATACAGTATGGGCACTACCGAAGAGATGTTCCAGTTTATTTTTACTTATTTGCCGTATAAAGCGGGGGATGAACAGATAGATTTGGAAAAAAAATAGTTAAGCCACAGATTACACTGATTCCTCAAATGAATTTATCTGTGAAATCTGTGGGTTTTTTACTAATTTCACGATGTAAATGAGCAAAACGGATTTATCATCTTTTAATAATAATTGGTATAAACCCGGCGCGGGTTTCATTGTGCGTTTTATGTGGTATTGTGTAAACACCTGCTATTTTAAATCTTCATTTCCGTTTAACATTGTAAAAATTTTCTGGTTAAAAACTTTTGGTGCAAAAATCGGCAAAGGAGTAATTATTAAGCCGGGAGTAAATATTAAATATCCCTGGCGTTTAACCGTGGGTAATCATGTGTGGATCGGAGAAAAAGTTTGGATAGATAATTTAGGAGATGTTGTTATCGAAGACAATGTATGTATTTCACAGGGCGCTTTTCTTCTTTGCGGTAATCACGATTATAAAAAAATTACTTTCGATTTGAGGGTGGGCAATATCAATCTTAAACAGGGCGCGTGGATTGGAGCAAAGAGTACAGTTTGCCCGGGTGTAACCGTCGGCAGTCATTCTGTTTTAACGGTAGGCTCCATTGCTACTTCCGATTTGGAAGAATATACTATTTACCAGGGCAACCCGGCGATAGCCGTTAAAAAACGGGAAATTCAATAAAACACCAATTCCTCAATCCCGCATCTAAATCCTTACTAATTTTGTATCTTTAGGGCAGAATTATGGCATTGCGTCAAACACAAAATTTAAGGCTGCAACAAAAACTTTCCCCGCAGCAAATTCAGTTAATGAAACTGATACAATTGCCCGTAATGGCTTTAGAACAACGTATTAAAGAAGAACTTGAAATAAATCCTGCCCTTGAGGAAGATGATGATAATGTGCCTGATGCGGAAGAAGATTTTTCCAATGATGAGGCGCCGACCACAGAAGATGACCGTGATACAGAAGACGGTGAAAGTACAATCAGTAATGATGATGTCAGTTACGAGGATTTTGTGGATGAAGATGAATTTGCCGATTACAAATACCAGGTAAACAACAACGGCAAGGATAACGATTTTAAAGAAATTCCTGTAAGAGAAACAACCGATTTTCACGACCAACTCGAAGAACAACTGGGCTTGCTTGATTTGGATGGGAAGCATTATACCATTGGTTTATATTTAATCGGTTGCATTGATGATGACGGGTATATTCGCCGGGATAATGGTTCTATTGTAGATGATTTGGCTTTTACGCAAAATATAAGTGCAACCAAAGAAGAGATTGAGGAAGTAATTAGAGTTTTGCAGAGTTTAGATCCTCCGGGTGTTGCGGCGCGTAGTTTACAGGAATGTTTGCTTTTACAATTGGAAAGATTGGAACATCAAACACGCGAGGTGCATTTTGCCATTGATGTGGTAAAACAATGTATGGAAGAATTTTCTAAAAAGCATTACGATAAAATTTCGCGCAAACTCAATATTCCTGAAGACGATTTAAAAGATATTATTACCGAAATTACCAAATTGAATCCGAAACCGGGCGGAGCGGGCCAGTCAACGCAAAATATACAAGAAGTAATACCTGATTTTGTGATTACAACAAACAATGGCGAGCCCGAATTGGGACTTACCCAACGTAACATGCCTGATTTAAAAATCAGCCAGGATTACATGGAAATGCTTGCCAGGTATAAAAAACAAAAAGATAAAAACGCTCAGGAAGCTTCGGGGTTTATTAAAAATAAAATAGAAAATGCACAGTGGTTTATTGAGGCATTGTTTCAGCGCCAGCAAACTTTATTGCTGGCAATGAATTCCATTATGCAATATCAAAAAGAATATTTCGTTACAGGCGATGAAACGAAGCTGAAGCCGATGATTTTAAAAGATATTGCGGAAAAAGTGGGATTGGATATTTCTACTGTATCGCGGGTGGCAAACAGTAAATATGTTACTACACCGTTCGGTACATTTCCTTTAAAATATTTCTTTTCCGAATCATTGAGTACCGACAGTGGCGAGGAAGTTTCTTCCCGCGAAGTGAAAAAGATTTTGGGAGATTGTATTGGCTCCGAGAATAAAAAGAAACCGCTTACCGATGATGCGCTTTGTAAAATTCTTAAAGAAAAAGGGTACAATATTGCAAGGCGAACCGTTGCCAAATACCGCGAGCAATTGGATATTCCGGTAGCCCGAATGCGAAAAGAAATATAAAGCAATCAATAAAATTAGTTTAGTGCTTTTCCGCCTTTGCGGTGAAAAAAATGAATATCTACCAACAAAAACAAAGATGGAAATGGTGGCTGGCCGCAGCCGCGATGTGTATTGTGTTGACTTCCCTCTGGTATTCAAGCAAAATTGTAGAGAAAATTTCTGATGAAGAGAAAGATAAAGTAAAACTTTGGGCTAAATCCGTACAAAAGCGCGCAAACCTGGTAAAAACCACGCATGATCTATTTGACCGTATGAAAATAGAAGAGCGTAAAAAAGTTGAACTCTACGCTGCTGCCACCAAAGAACTTACAAAGTCAAATACCGATTTAAGTTTTGCCCTCCGGGTTTTACAAGATAATAATACTGTGCCGGTTATTATTATTACCAATGAGGGTAAAATAGGAGGGAAGCGTAATCTTGACTCACTCTCTGAAAAGGATACTGTTTATTTAAGGCAACAGTTGGATGAAATGAAAAATTTATATCCACCCATTGAAATTGAATATGCACCGGGGAAGAAAAATTTTATTTATTACAAAGACTCCAAAGTTTTTTCGGAAATAAAAATTGTGTTCGACAGCCTTATAAAATCTTTCATTTCAGAAGTTGCAGCAAACAGTGCGTCAGTCCCGGTAATTTTTACCGATTCAAGCAAAACAAGAATATTAGATGCGGGTAAAATTGATTCGTCGGAAATAAATACTCCCGAGAAACTGAAAGCTACTTTAGAAAGGCTTGCCGCGCAAAACTCTCCAATAGATATTGATTTGGGAGAAGGAAGCAGGCATTATATTTTTTACGAGGAGTCGTACACATTGAAACAATTGCGTTATTATCCTTATGTGCAGTTAATAATTATCGGTTTGTTTTTATTGATTGCTTACACTTTGTTCAGCACAGCGCGCCGTAGTGAACAAAATTTAGTTTGGGTGGGAATGAGCAAGGAAACCGCCCATCAATTGGGAACGCCGCTTTCTTCCTTAATGGCCTGGATGGAACTTTTAAAACAAACAGCAAGAGACCCGGGTATGATTGTGGAAATGGAACGAGATGTGCAGCGACTCCAAACTATTACGGACCGTTTTTCAAAAATCGGTTCTCAGCCCACTCTTGAAAAAGAAAACATAGCTATCATTTTAGAACATGCCGTAGATTATTTAAAACAGCGCTCTTCTAAAAACGTAAACTTTACTTTTCAGAATAATTTAAACGAAACAACGGAAGTGCCTGTTTGTGTTCCTTTATTTGAATGGGTAATTGAAAATCTTTGTAAAAACGCCATTGACGCGATGGATGGAAAAGGAAGTATTCGTGTAAGTATTCAAAGCCTGGAGAATACAGTTTTTATTGATATTACCGATACCGGAAAAGGGATCGCGAAAAATAAATTAAAAGCGGTTTTTGAACCCGGTTTTACAACCAAACAACGTGGTTGGGGTATGGGACTATCTTTGTGCAAACGCATTATTGAAAACTATCACGAAGGGAAAATATTTGTGGCCGATTCAGAAATAGGTAAGGGTAGTACGTTCAGAATTATGCTACCTGTTAAGTAGCTACGGATTACAAATTTTGTACGGATATACGGATAAATTATATCGCAGAATATGATGTTTGTTATCGTGGAAAATTTATCCGTATATCCGTATGGCTGCTATTAGTAATCCGCAGTCATTTAAGTCGTTTCTCAATAATCTTACTCAAATTACCGAATACCTGTCCCGGGCTGAATCTTCTCCAGTTAAAATCATCCAGCTCTCCTCCCGAAAGGAAAAAATAATCAATGTTGTGTTGTTTGAATTCATCTAATACGTGTTGGCGGAAATTTAAAAAAATAATCCATCCTTCATCTCCGGCTTCGTCAAACCACTCTTCATAATAGCTGTCATCGCTGGCATGAAAATTTAAAACGTTTTCGCCAATCATGATAAATTTTTTAATTCCACATAAAATGAGTTCATCAAAAATATCACGTTTCAAAAGCATTATGTCATTTGTAATAGCATCGTTCCATTCGCCCATCATTTCTATAATGCAATATTTTTCGTCATAATCAACGTAAAGAATTTTAATATAAAGCGTTTCAGAGCCGATCTCGTCCCATTGAGGGTGTATTACGAAATTGTAAATGCTATTGGTAAATTCTGTTTCGCTGTAATCGCGGCCATAAAAAGGCGACTGCTCATCGTCTGATGCGATGTACAGGTGTCTCCAGTTAAAATATGGCTCTATATCGTGCAAAACGTAAAAATTCGGCCTGCCCCGCCACTTTATACTTCAATTAAATTGGCGGGGGCAAATGTAAACTGAATCTTTGTGATTTTACAAGCGAATATCTTAAAAAATCCAAAAGATTCTTTATGCCGGTCTTCACGGCGGTATATTAACACTTTCTGATAAAAATTAAACTAATAACACTTTTTACTTCTATAAAATCGCTTATTTTTGGGGGATAATCCATTACTATGAAAAAGTACCTTTTTGCGCTCTTCTTTTTCCCTTTCGCGTTGTTGGCTCAGGACGATGAAAATATAATTAAAACTGATCCTAAAGCGGCCGAGGACAAACTTATTGCCGGTAATTACGAAGAAGCTCTTGCCGGTTTCTTAACGCTGCATGCAAAGGACCCTCAGAATGAAAAATACAATTACAATATCGCCGTTTGTTATCTTAATTACAATGGCAATAAAACGAAAGCGGTCCCATATCTCGAGAAAATTATTCATAACCCCAAACACGACCCCAATGCCGATTATCTTTTGGGAAGAGCTTATCAGTACGCTCTTAAATTTGACGATGCGGTTAATGCCTTCACAAAATTTGTTACCAACGGCAAAGGAAAAGAAGATAATTTAAAAGATGCCGGCATACAAATTCAGTATTGCCTCAATGCAAAAGAGCGTATAAAATTTCCGATGAACGTTAAGTTTGAAAACCTGGGTAAACCCGTTAACAGCGAGTATGAAGATTATTATGCTTTTGTACCTGTTGATGAGTCTTTTGTTATTTTTAATTCAAAGCGGCCTTTAGAGACGGAAGATAAAGGTGATAACGGCGAATATCCCAATGTAATTATGTACTCGGAAGTGAAAGACGGTGCTTATCAAAAAGCAAAACGCGTTGATCTCGTTCTTCCCAAAGCTTCAAGCCACGCCGAAGTAATTGGTCTTAGTGCAAACGGAAATGTGTTGCTGCTGAATATCCTCGACTCAAAAGGCGCTGGCAATATTTATACTTCGGAGCGTGTTTCAAGCGGAGTTTACAGCAAGCCCGAGATGCTTGATAAAAATATTAACTCGGCCAGTGATGAAATTGCCGCTTCAATTAACGCGGAAGGGGATTTGATTTATTTTGCAAGTAACCGTACGGGAGGTATTGGCGGAACCGATATTTACATCTGTAAAAAAACACCACAGGGTAAATGGGGATTGCCGCAAAATGCCGGAAAAGAAATTAATACTCCGCAGAATGAAGATTTTCCGAATATCTCTCCCGACGGAAAAACACTTTATTTCAGCAGTACCGGCCACAGCAGTATGGGTGGCTACGATGTTTTTAAAGCGACGCAAAATGAAAATGGCGAATGGGATAATCCTAAAAACCTGGGATATCCTGTTAATACACCTATGGATGATTATAATTTTCGCAGTTCTAAAAATCCGCGCTATGGATATATTTCTGCGGTGCGTGAAGAAGGCCTTGGCGATTTTGATAATTATCGCGTGGTTTTTAATGATGTGGAACCTGAGTTAACTGTTATGTACGGACAGGTTTTGGCCGAAGACGGCAGTCAGATTAATTTTCCGGATGTATTTATCAGCGTTACCGACAATAAAAACGGGGAGATTGTTGGGAATTACCTTCCTAATCCGCAAACCGGTAAGTATGTGGTTATTTTGCCTCCGGGTAAATACACACTTGTAGTTGAACTTTTTAATTTCAGGCTCTTAACGCAAAAGCTTGAAATACTGGATAAAGTATCTTTTGAGAGCGAAAAGGAGTTCGATTTAAAGTTGCAGATGCAGAAATAATCACTAACTTTATTTCCCCAATTTATTGAATACTAAAACAAGAAAAAACAAAACAACATGGGATTATTTGACAAACTGAAGAATGAATTTATTGATATTATCGAGTGGGTGGATGCCACGCAGGATACTATCGTATGGAAATTTCCGCGTTACCAGAACGAAATTAAAATGAATGCCAAGCTTACCGTGCGCGAAAGCCAGGTAGCTTTATTTTTGAACGAAGGAAAACTGGCGGATGTATTTCAGCCCGGTATGTACACACTTACCACGGAAAACATGCCGCTTATGTCTACCTTAAAAGGTTGGAAATACGGTTTTAATTCGCCTTTTAAAGCGGATGTTTACTTTTTTAATACCAAGCAATTTACCAATCAAAAATGGGGAACCAAAAACCCGGTGATGATTCGCGATGTAGAATTTGGCCCCGTGCGGTTGCGTGCTAACGGTAATTACGCTTTCCGTATTAAGGATGCGGCGCTTTTCTATAAAGAAGTTTCCGGTTCCAATCCTGATTTTGATGTGGAGCAAATTGTAGATCAATTGCGTAACCTCGCTGTTACACGTGGTATGGATGCCATTGCCGAAAGTAAAATTCCGATTTTGGATTTAACTCAAAACTACGACGAGGTTTCTAAAATCATTACCGAGAAAATCAGGCCCGAATTTAACGAGTTGGGTTTAGAATTAACAAAATTCTTAATCGAAAACGTTTCTGTTCCATCCGAAGTGGAAGCCGCAATTGACAAACGCAGCAGTATGGGCATCATTGGAAACTTAGGTGCATTTAATCAGTACCAGGCGGGTGTATCAATGGAAAATGCTTCTAAGCAAGAAGGCGGAAACATTATGGGCGCGGGTTTTGGCGCAGGTATGGGAATGGGCATGGCCAATCAAATGGGCAATGCATTTCAGAACCAGCAGTTCAATTCTCAGCAAGGAACTAATATGCCACCTCCTCCTCCAATCACAGCGTATTTTGTAGCAGTTAACGGAGCGCAAACAGGCCCTTTTAATTTGCAGCAATTACAAGCCATGGCACAAGCCGGACAGTTTACAAAACAAAGTTTGGTTTGGAAACAAGGCATGAGTGGTTGGCTGGCAGCAGAAGGACAAGTTGAGTTGGCAGGCTTATTTAATTCTATGCCTCCTCCTATACAATAGAGCCTCATCCCAACCCTTCTCCAAGGGAGAAGGGCTTTTATACAAAATTTTCAAAAGAAAAAACCCGTTTCAAAAGAGCGGGTTTTTATTTCTTCTTCGCTGCTTTTTTTAACAAAGCCTTCTCGAGATTGTGTTTTGCACCTGCTTTAACAAGTTCTGTTACAAGCTTTACAGGCAAAGGTTTATCAAAAGTAAATTGCAGGGTGGCTTTAGAGGTTTTATAAGCTTTCAGTTTTGTTTTAAAAGCTTCCATTACTTTAGGCATACCATAAATGCCATAATGATTTGTGTGCGCCGCAAAATATACAAGCATTCCATAATATTTATAAGCGGGCATGCTGTAACTGATTATTTCTTCCGCATCGGGCGCAGCTTTTTTAATGGTTTGTCTCAGTTTTTTTAAACGCAATTGCACTTTTTCAGGATAAGAAGCAATGTATTTATCCACCGTGAGTTCTTCTTTCTTTTTCTTTGTCATGGTAAATTAACTTTTCGGTAGTTTGCTGTAATCCATATACAAAACATTCCAACGATGTCCGTCCAAATCGGTAAAGCCGCAACCATATAACCAGCCTTGTGATTCGCCCGGTTTGCCAAAAACAATCCCGCCTGCGCTTTCGGCTTTTTTTGCCAATTCATCTACTTCCTCTCTGCTTTCGGCATCTATCGAAATAAGCATTTCGTTGCTTTGTTTGGTATCCGTTATTTCATGTTGTGTAAACTTTTTAAACATTGCTTCCGAAAAAAGCATCACTACAAAATTGGTACTGCCCACCAGCAGGCAGGCAGAATCAGGCCCGTCGCCGAATTTGGTATTAAAAGAAAACCCAAGTTTGGTAAAAAATTCTTTCGATTTGGCAACGTCCTTTACAGGTAGATTAAGCCATATTTGTTTAACCATGGTTTTTTTTATAAAAATACAAATTTATTTTTCTCTTTACTTCGCAATAAAAATTTGTTGCGTATAAATTTTATCAGTAGCAAAAAGCTGCAGTAAATAGGTGCCCGCAGTTAAATGCTCTAAATTAATTTCTTTTTTTCCGGTGTTGCTGACTGTATTGCTGTAAATTGTTTCTCCTAAAGTGGTATTTACTCTTATGATATATTGTGAGGAATTGTTTTGCGAAAAATCAAGAATGAAATTTCCATTGTTTGGATTCGGGAAAATTTTAATTCCGGCCCTTTCTGTATTTTCCATAATTGCATTAGCAATGCAGGCATCAATAGTATTGCCGCCGCTTTTTGTAACAAATGTTGGCGAGGATGCATTGAGTGTAATAAATATCTTTCCGGTAGTTGTATTACCAACTATTGTTGCCGGATTACTTACAACCGTATTGGTATTATTCTGATGACAGGGGCTATTTCCCAACGAATCAATTTTAATCAATAAAGCATCATTATTACCCGAACCGTAATTGGTTGTATAACCGCAAATAACGAATCCTTTATCACTTGTTTCAAGTATGCCCTGGCCGGCGTCTGTAAGTCCTCCGCCAAACGTGCGCGTATAAACCGTATCACCAACCGAATTTGTTTTTATTAAAAAAATATCAGCGCTTCCCGCTCCGAAACTCGTTGTGTATCCGGTAAAAATATATCCGCTGTCGGAAGTTTGTTTTACATCGTTAATTGTCTCGCTGCCGCTGCCTCCGTACATTTTACTCCATGCAGCATTGCCGTTAGCATCTGTTTTGATAAGGTATGCATCTAAACCACCTGCAGTAAAAAAACTTGAACTAAATCCGCCAATAATATAACCGCCGTCAAAAGTGGGTTCAATGGTTTGTCTGCCGGCGCCTCCCTCGTTTAATGCGCCTCCGTATGTTTTTGTCCATAATGTATCCCCCGTGAC
>DATMMV010000003.1:0-48859 GCA_035569635.1 Bacteroidia bacterium
AGGATTCCAGTGCATGGAGTTGGCATCGGGCGATGAAGCCACGCCGCAATCGCCCATCCCGCCGCCACGTGAATCGGGGGTGATAAGTAAAAAGGGAACTGCTGTGGTTACTGTATTGACACCAACATTAGAAGCGTTATAGCTTCCTCCCAATGAGGATTGAGAAAAAATCCGGGCTGCGGTGGTAAAACTTAATATAACGAAAGCAATGTATTTATATTTTTTGTTACGTTTCATAATATGCTTAGGTAAATAACTAATGGCTAATTAAAAACTTAATTCCGGATTTTATAACATCCCCCTGTAAAATTAAATAATAAATGCCTTCCGCTAAATTATTAATGGGTACCTTAAACTGGTTTAATCCAACATGAAAACTATAATCATTTTCTAAAACAGTTTGCCCTAAAGTATTGTACATATGCAAAGTTGCATTATTTGCACCGGCAGAATTATAAAGAAGATTCAAATCTGAATTTACAACAGCCGGATTAGGCAAAGCCAATAAAGATGAATTAGAAAAATTATACGGAATACCTGATTTAATCCGGATTGTATCTGTATGGCCGGCATGAAAACAATGATCATAAGCAAGTAAAGTTACAATAAAAATGCCTCCCGTATCCGGATATACAGTAAATGTATCACGACGTGTTCCGTACTTATAATTGCCAAAAACCCAACTGTAAAGTAATCCCTTATCGGTATCCACCGCATGAAAAAAAACAGTATCATGAGATTGGCGATACGTAAAATCGGCAGTTGGAAAATGAGTTAAATCAACAAAAATTTGCTTAACCGTTGTATCCGAATTTATTCCGTTTGAAGCAATTAAGCTAACCGTATAGTGACCGGTATCCGCATATTGATGTACGGGAAGTTCTGAAGTTGAAGTGGTTCCATCACCAAAATTCCATTTAAAAGAGGAAGCGCATGTTGAATGATTCACAAAGTGATTGGAACAATGCATAAAAAGAAAATCGGCTTTTGTTATTGAATCTATGACGATTGTGTCTGTAATTAAAGAGACATGTCCGTTGTGAGCCTCAAGAGTAACATAATAAGTCCCTGGCAAAGCAAAAAGAAAATTAATATTTGTATTGGTGGATTTATACAAAGTATCCATCGACATATTAAAAATAGTCCACCAATAATAATTTCCTCGCAAGGTTTCATTAATAAAGTGTGTTGTATCCTTATAGCAGGCATTTGTCCAACTGAATTCCGATTGAGGAGGCAAGTGCAAAGT
Organism: Bacteroidia bacterium; assembly: GCA_035569635.1. Classification (GTDB taxonomy): domain Bacteria; phylum Bacteroidota; class Bacteroidia; order B-17B0; family Aurantibacillaceae; genus PALSA-968. The sequence continues at coordinate 1,250 of DATMMV010000003.1, forward strand.
TTCAGGGAAGCCGTTTCGTTTATTTTGAGCGAGGCATTGAAAAAAAGCGATTATTAAAAATAAAAGTAGAAAACTGTGTTTTACGCGCGCTCTCATATCATTGTTTGTGAGCGACTAAAAATTTCACTTTAGATTTAATATTATCTCCATCAAGAAAAATAAAATAAACTCCTTCGGCTAAATTATCGGTACCGATTTTAAATTCATTTAATCCGGCATTAAAATAATAATCCGTTTCAAAAATTACCTGGCCCAATGCATTCCATAAACTCAAGTGCGCGTTACTTTTTCCGGAAGCGTTAAAAAATAAATCCAAATCAGTATTTGAAGAAGCCGGATTTGGAAAAACAAGAAGTGATGAATTTGAGAAATTCAGATTAGCATGGGTGTTTGCAGCCGAAGCTTTTGGTATAAAGACTGTATCTGAATGGTAGGCATATAAGCAAGGATCTTTAGCTAATAAAGTAACTACATGGTATGGCAAGGTGTCGGTATAAATATGAAAAGTATCCCTTTTTAAACCGAAAGTTAAATCTCCCCATGCCCAATGATAAAATATGCCGGGGTCATAATCAATTGCATGAAAAAAAGTGGTGTCATGAGAAATATGATGAGTAAATGAAGCGCTTGGAAAATGGGTGGCATATAAAGTAATTGTCTTTATCATCGTATCCGAATGAATTCCGTTTGACGCTATTAACCTTACCACATAATGGCCTGTGTCCGCATATTGATGAACCGGAAGTTCTAAAGTTGAAGTACCTCCGTCACCAAAATTCCACTGAAAAGAAGATGCGCAGGTTGAATGATTTATGAATTGATTGGAGCATGGCATGAAATTAAAATCGGCATTTGTTACTGTATCAATTGTAATTGTTTCGGTTACAGAAACAACATGCCCGTTATCTGCCTTTAAATATACCAGGTAACTACCTGCAGAAGGAAATTTAAAAACAATATTAGTATCTTTAGAAGAATAGAGTGTATCGTAAACACCTAAACCCGTATTGTACACCAGGATATACCATTGATAAAAATTTCCCCTTATGCTTCCGTTTATGAAGTGAGTTGAATCTCCCAAACAATCGTTTACCCAGCTGAAATCAACCTGTGGAGCAAGGTGTTCCGTTTCAGGATAACCGTTTCGTTGATTTTGCGAAAAAGCAAAATTGCCGGTAAATAAAAAAAACAATATGAATGTTAATTTAAATTTCATGATTTTGCAGCCTCATGCTCGCTGTGTTTATGCAATTCAAACATTTTACTTAAAGAAACGCTTACTCCGTATTTTGACCCGAATTGCAATCCGTTAAAATATTGATAAAAAGGAATGTCTCCGTAAACAGAAAAATTCCAATCTTTTCCAAAACTAACAGAGAGTCCGGGGCAGGCAAAAAAGCGAAATGAACCCGTATTAACCTGATGCGTTTTATTAGTGAAATTTCCTGCATTAAACATGCTGTACCTTGCTTCAGGATCGGAGTTCAGCACAGTAACATTATAGGTGTAATCAACATCCTTTATTTCGTTTCTTACCATGGCCAGAAAAACAAGTTTTTTATAAATAGTAAAAGTATATGAAAGAGTATTTGTACTCGAAACGCCAAACTGGTAACCTACCGGGCTTATACCACCAAACTCTAATCGGGAATTAATATTAAAATTTCGCGTTTTATTTTTAAAAGGTTTTATCATGCCGTTAAACAAAAATGCGCCGGCATAAGCACCGGTTCCTGATTGAACTTCCTGAGGCAAACGAACTCCGTTAATATATTGGTTGAACTGGCCTGTAGGAATCTTACCTCCTGCGCCCAATGTAATATTAAAAACATCGCTGTTATACACATTGTATTTTAAATACAACCCGGCATCACCCAAACCATTTCCGATTAAGGAGGGAATTATAATACCTCCAATGGGATAGTAGTTTTGCGTTTTATTAACGAAATAACCAACATCTCCCTGAACGGTTAATTTCGATGTAATACCATAAGAAAGATTAATACCCGAATAATCGAAAAAAATATTACGGTAATATTTAAGATCATATGGAGAGTCTCCTCTATAAAACTGATCGGAGTAATTGTGTTTATAAAAGGAAAACGCCAACAAATGCCCTTTTTCTAAAACACCGAAATTAGCAGTCCCTGGTGTACAACAACCCGACGCGCAACATTGAGAAAAAGTTTTTTGAGAAAAGAGGAAAATTATAAGTAAGACAAAATAACGCATCATGCAAATGATTAACGTTAGTTGGTAACAGTCATAACAAGTGTTTTGGTCTGCGAAGAAGACCCGTCAGAAACAACACAGGTAATCGTGTGAGTGCCTACACAGCAGGGAGCCGTACTGTACATAACCGCGGCACCACTGCCGAATAAATCACCATGAGAAGCAGTCCACGTATAACTAATATTATTTCCGCTTGCAGTTGCCGTTATATTTGAAACCTGGCTTTGCTGAACCGGATTAACCGACGCTTTCAGGCTGCTGAAAGCAAGCGGAGTGGTTGAATTAGCATTTGCAGGATTTGTGGTTTTACTTTTTGTGCAACCTGCAAAAAAAATAAACCCTGCAACTAAACCAAAGGTAAGTATCAGTCTTTTCATGGCAATAGCTTTAATTATATCAAATATACAAAAAAAATTCTTAAAATGTTAAAATTCACAAAATTGATGCTTTTATTTACCTGGGCAGTGAAGATTAAAATCGTTTTTAAAAATCAGAAAAAGCCCCGCCGTTAACGGGGGCTTTTTCTGAAAGAAAATGAAATTATTCTTTCACTAATTTGATTAATTTTTGTGCATCGCCTGCGCTTACTTTTACAAAGTAAATTCCGGCGGGCAAAGAAGAAATATCTACCTGAACTGTTTTTTCACCGGCAGGTTGTTGGCGTAAAACTGATTTCCCGAGCATATCAATCACTTGTATACTTCCGATATTCTGATCGGCCTGAACAGTTAAATTGTTATGTGCAGGGTTCGGATAAATCATCATCCCCCCTGCATTATTAATAGAGATACCTGTAGTTCCCGATATATTTATATTATCGATGTACACCCAGGTTCCCCACCTGGAACGATTTTCAAAAGCGAACTGAACATTACCCTGGCCAAGAACGGATGAAAGGTTGATATTATCATTACGCCATTGGGCAGCTGTTGGAGACCAACAAGTGGCTGTATTAGTGTACCCCGGGGCCGTTGCTAAAACAGATCCGCCTTTTGAATAAATCTGATTCCAGGTTGTTCCGCAATTTGTTGAAGAGTAAATAACCAATGAATCGGGATAAGGAACTGACGAGTAAGTTAATAAAGCATAAGCAACGTCAAAGGTCATTGCAGCGGATGACATTCCCGTAAAACTATAAGTATTTGTAATAAATCTATCCCTTCTGCCGGTCATATCTGTATTACCGTCGCCGTTACAATTATTGAATCCGATGCAATGCGTACCTGTTTTAGCAACCGTTGTACTTATTTGCCATGCAGCATCATTATCAGGATTCCATAAAGTCCATCCGACCGGAAGAGTCGTACTGCTTTCAAATCCTTCCACTAAAGGTAAAACGGCACCACCACCCGCACTTATAGTTACAGTTTGAGTGTAAGTGTTTGTAGAACCTCCGCCACAACCTGTTGCAACTAAAGTTACCGTAAAGGTGCCCGCAACTGTATAGTTATACGTAGGAGAAGCTGTTGTGCTTGTACCACCATCACCGAATGTCCATGCATAAGATTGCGCGCCGGAAGATGTATTATTAAATGTTACAGAAACGGGTAAGCCGCAAGTAGGAATTGATCCCGTTGAAAATGCGGCAGTAGGTGACCCGCTTGTGGGCACACCGCCAACACCGACAGCATACCATGCTTCAGAAGTAGCCGTTAATTCCGCTGAGCAACTTCCGTAAATATCGGTAGCTGCCTGCTCTGTATATGTACGTGCATTCGCGTATGCCGTGCTTGGCGTAAAATAAACCGTTAAGCCACGGAAAGCGATTAATCTTGCTTTTGCCATGGTTTGGCCGGTAACATTATATGCATTACCTTGATCATTTGTAGCGCTTCCGCCCTGGCACAATAAATAATACCAGAAAATACAAGGGCCATTATCATTATGTACCTCACCGGTATTATCCCAGTTAGTGCCGTGATAACAATTTGGCTGGCCTAAATTTTTTGGATTCGACATATCGCGTATACCGCCGGGAGTAATATCAGCACCCATTAACCAATCGTGTTGAGTAGGGCGGGAATACCATTCAATGGTAGTTCCGAAAATATCACTGAATCCCTCATTTAATTGACCCGGCTCTCCTGAACCTGTTCCTCCCAAACCTGCTGTAAAATTTGTTAAACCGTGAGTAATCTCATGCCCGCAAACATCTAATGCTGTCATAATGGTAAATCCTTGCGTAACATCTCCATCTCCATAAGTCATTTCTGATCCGTTCCAAAAAGCGTTCACGTAATTGTTACTGTAATGTACGTAACTTAAAAGTTTAAATCCTGCACCGTCAATACTGTTACGGCTATGAACGTTTTTATAATAATCATAAGTCATTTCAGCGCCCCAATGTGCATCAGCTGCAGCCTGGTTATTGCCGGGCAAATTCCAGGTACTTGAACCGTTTGTAAAATCAGTATTGGTATAAGTTGTAGAGTTATTGAGGTTATAAGTTTCGATACCGTTACCGCGGCCTGCTTCACGTAAACGGAAAGGGCCAGAGGTATTATCGCTGGTCATAGGCACAGTACCACTGTATTTGGTAACTCCTGTTCCAACAACGTCGGCAGTACAGATCAGATTATGCTCATCCAATATTTCACCGGTATTAGCATCAACAAACACGTTGGCACGATATAAAGGAACCTCCGCATAAATGTTGAATTTATAAGCAAGGCGCATATTGTTTGCTGAATAATCGGCATCTTTTTTATGTACATACACTAATTCTCCTTTCGGATAAAAAGTAAAATTAGGGTTGTTTGTTATTTGTTTTTTCGCATTTTCAAACTCCCCGTTCTCCCACATATACTTTTTTGCGTTTACTTTATTCAGCCCGTATTGAAGGGCGCCCATTTCAGTTAATGTGGCAGATGAATTTGAACTGAAATTCCGGTAATAATCTCCGTTTACCATCGTAACCTTTCCTTCTTTCATGTGGCTTATTACCTGTGTACCCTCTACAGGATAACCGTTTACGTACTGTTTATAACGCGTGTGGGTGTATCCTAATTCGTCTGTAAAAGTTTCGTAGGCTTTAAAAGTTGAATTATCCGGAACATTAAGCGCATATACAGCCCAGTTTACAAAACTCTCTTTTGCCATTTGTTGATTGGCGTTAAGTTTTATAAAGTTTGGTAAATTTGTATAATGACTGTGGTCAACAACAGTGGCGCCTGCCAACCGTTGTCCTTCCTGTGCAACCGCACATGTTACCATTGATGATGCAACAAGAAATGCCGCAAAAGTGTTTGTAGTTTTGCTCATAGTTTGTAAGTTTAGTTATTGCAATATAGTACATTTAAAAGCCATGTCAAGGGGTAGAGCCCGATTTTATTGTTAAAATAGATGAACGGTTAATTTGGTGAGGTGAATGGCTTCAGAGGAGTTATGTTTTTTAAAATCGACAAAACGTTTCTATTGAGCGTTTATTAATTATTTTGCCTAAATTTGAAGTACCATGATTCGTTTGTACATATTTTTTTTAGTTGCGGTAATTTTTTTGAGTTGCAAAAAAAACAACGACTCCATTTCTCACGGTTATTGCAAAAATTATTCGTTGAATAATCCTTCGGGCGCAAATACAGGCGGGCCTTTTTCATTTACAGGCATTGATGTAAATCCTAACCCGGTTCAAAAAGGTACGGTTGCAAAAGTGGTTGCAAAAGCAACGGGCAGTAATTTATCTTTCAGGTGGTCGACGCCGCATGGCGATTTATTCGGCACCGGAAGTTCCATTTATTACAGCGATTCCTGCATAGGCACCTTTCAAATTACCTGTACGGTTTCTGATGGTACCAATTCAGTTACCATAACTGTACCGGTTAACGTGGTTAATTAAAATGAGGTTGCGTTACCTGCTTTTTATATTGTTTTTATTTTCTGAGAACAGCAACCTGTTTTCGCAATGCTGCACGTCCGGTTGCTGTACGCCCGGGACAGCAAATTTCGGCGTGCTTGAAAAAGGTGATTTATTGTTTTTTTCCTTTTTTAAACGGAATTATTCCGACAGTTATTACAGTGGCGACAGACCGAATAGTTTTTCGTATCTGACAAATGACTATGCGGATTACGCGGGCAGTAATTTTTCTTACGGCATTACCAATAAATTTACTGTACAGGCAAGCATCGGGTATTTTACGGCCAAGGTTGAGAATTTTGATGTTCCCGTGATCGGCCAGCAACAATTTTTTGCAAAAGGTTTATCTGACCTGGAAACATTTTTAAAATACAATATTTTTAATTCAAAGAAAGATGTGCTCAGTTTTACGCTTTCGGGCGGGGCAAAATTTCCCACAGGTGCTTATAAACTGCAACAAAATAATGTGCAGCTAACACGCGATGTACAGCCGGGTACCGGATCTTATTCCGGTATTTTTATTTTTTACGCAATGGTAAAGCCGTTTAAAAATAAAAAGAATTCGATCATGATTAATTCCCGAACTGATTTTAACGGAACGAATCCGGCCGGTTATCAATATGGCGTTTCCAATACCAATACCATTTCTTCGGTTATTAAATTATACAAAGAAATTTCTTTGATTGTTATGTTGCGGAATGAAAACCGGGATTGCGATAAAATAAATAATTCGCGCATGTTCTCCAGCAGTTCAACACGTTTATTTGCCAGTCCGGGTATTTCGGCAAACGTGGGGCATGAGATTGTTTTTTCTTTTTACGGCGATTTTCCTGTTTATCAATATTACGCCGGTACGCAATTAGCTTCAAAATATGCTTTCAGTTTTTCGCTAAGTAAAGTTTTTGAATTACATAAAAAACCGGAAGAGATAAAATAAATGAACTGCAGGAAAACATATCTTATTTTTATATTGCTTTTTCCGGTATGTGCTTTTTCACAAACCAAAAGAGGCGCTAATCCTACAGTTCAAAACCCACCGCCCGAAGTTCACTTTTCGTGGGACAGAACCTGTGTTGGCGATACCACCTGCTTTTTTAATGAAACATTATTGGCTAATACCTATACATGGACTATAAAAACCGGAGGTTCTCTTCCACACACCATTTATACTTCTAACGATACCAATATTTGTTTTTATTTTCCGCAGCCGGGATCTTATCTGGTCAGCCTGCATGCTTATAACAATCACGATGTAACGGTAACACTTCCAATTACCATCGACAGCCTTACAAAGGCCGATTTTTCATGGGTGCATTGTAGCAATCAGTTTGTAAATAATTCGCTTTGTTCTTCTTCTTTTTATTGGGATTTCGGAGATGGAAATTCTTCCACTGCCGTTACCCCGGTACATGTATATGCAGATACCGGAGTTTACAACGTAAAACTGATAGCTTATAACGGTACAAAATCGGATACAATGGCCAAAAAGGTTCATGTAAACGTCATCGGCTATTCCAGTGCCGCATTTACCTATACGGTTTCTTACAATACATTATTTGTGCATGCAAATTACACCGACGGGCAAACGAATTATTTCTGGAGTTTTAACGACCCCGTTAATCCTGCAAAAAATTTTGCTACAGGCAGGGATACACTCCATGTTTACAAAGATTCTTTGGCTCTTTATCAGGTAAATCTTACCACACGTAATCCCTGCGGCTTAGTTTTTAATTTAGATACCATACGCCTCACGCATCTTGCGGCTGATACAAACCGCCTCCCACTCAATCTTACTTTTTCTTCCAATCTTGCTATTGTCCCGAACCCTTCGAGCGGTGGAACGCTGAATGTTTTTTATAATTCATTTAACGACGGCGATTACCTTGTTCATATTTATAATACGCTGGGCGATATTATTTTTGAAAGGTATTTTGCTTTTAAATCGGGTATTAACGGTTTTAAAATCTCTCTTGATGATTTGGCACAAGGCGCTTATGTTATTATACTGCAATCTGAAAACACGTATGCAAGAAAAAAGTTTGTGGTTTTAAAGCAATAATTTTTTAATCAGGCTTTTTTATGAAAAACTCTTTTAAATAGAAGGGCTCGAACAGTGCGGTATTTTCAAATTGCTTCTCAGTGAGTTTTTTAAAAGCAAGTGTAGCCATGTTTTTTGAAGAGGGTATAACATTCTCTATAAAAACAGCATCCGAAAATTTATTTTGCAAAAGTTCCTTTGCCTTTGGCATTCCGTCGCCGAAAAAACAAAGCGGCTTGTTTAATTTAAAAACATTGATTGAATTTTCATCCAGCACCAAAGCTTGCACCGGTAAAATATTTTTTAAACTTTTATCGTAACCAGCGCAATATACTTCCATACGGCGGGCATCCAGCATCGGGCAATACAACATATCTTCTTTTGTTTTAGCACTTACTTCACAGGCAATTGCCTCCAGTGTATCGATACTGATTAAGGAAATGTTTAAGGCGTAACACAAACCCTTTGCAGCGCTTACACCAATACGCAAACCGGTATAACTGCCCGGGCCTTTACTTACGGCAACTGCGTTTAATTGTTTAAATGAAACGCCTGCTTCTTTTAAAATTTCTTCTATAAAAACATTCAGGTTTTCGGCATGCGTGTAACCGCTGTTTATTTCCCGAACAGAAATTACTTTCTCTTCATTTGCAATACAAACCGAACAAACAGTTGTAGAAGTTTCTATACAGAGAATATACATTATTACAGGTTGAATATTTCGGGGTTGCTAAATTAATATATTGACGGTTAACCCGGAAATATATAATATAAAACCCGAAACTACTTTTTAGCGAACATAAAGAAAATGGCGAAACACAAAATGGTATTTACCAGGACATTCGCGCCGGCAATGGTAAACTCGCCACGCTTAACTAATTCAAACGTTTCGAAACTGAAAGTGGAAAAAGTAGAAAGTCCGCCGCAAAATCCGGTTATCAAAAGCGGACGGATAATTGAAGTTGATGAAAAAACACCTTTCTCTCCCAATAGAAACAAAGCCCCGGCAAAAACGAGGCAACTTGTTACATTCGCTAAAAAAGTTGCATAAGGAAATGCAAAAAATTGCATGCGTGTAAAAAGAACTCCAAACAGATAACGTACTACGCAACCTGCTCCCCCACCTGCAAAAACGCAAAGTAAATTCATTGGCGATTTTTTGATTTACGATTTGATTATTTAATACAATTTCTGATAGGTTTGCCACCACCTGTCGGGTATATCATCTTTGCAGGCGGTTTCATAATCTTTGTATGAGCAGGGAATAAGGGTATGTCTTTCGAATTTTAAATTTTTATCGGGCGGGTAAGGCACTTCCATCCACCAACGATCGCTTTTACTGCTTTTGTAAAAATTAATTTCGTATTTATTGTCCTGCAAAAAAACATGAAAGCGCGTGTACTCGGGGCTGCTGCGCGAAGGAAAATCTTTTTTGCGCCCGTAAAAGCCATCAATAAAACACCAAATCATTTGCGCGGCCAAACAAGTTGTTTTACCGTGAATATCAAAATGCGGATTTATCTCGTATAATCCGAGCGTGGTTAATTTATCGCTCATGCCCGCGTAGCGCATCATCTGGCAGGCTTCTTCGGCGTAAAAACCATTGGGAGAAGCTTCCTCGTTTCCGGGAGCATCACTGTGCTTTAAAGCGCTCATATCAAAACTTACCATGTCTGCGTGACGAATTACAGGCTCTGCTTCAATAATATTATCGCGTATTTGTCCGAGGCGATAAGTATCAAAATACAATTTGTTCATCATGCTCAGGGAAGCAGAAGGAACCAAATACGTTTGATAGCCGATGTTACTGTAATTAAAAAGATAATTGGGTTGATGTAAAATAATTTTTCCTAAAAAAGTTTTGTTGCTAAGTTCAATTTCGGCGCCACCCAAATCAAAAGTAGAATCAACTGTAACCACATTTATTGTTTGCTCTAATTTTTCGTATCCGCGAAATTGCCCATAAGTCAAATCATGCGATCCGCCAATGATAACCGGGGTAATATTTTGTCTCAATAAATAATCAACTGTTTCAGACAAAGCGTAAAAAGTATCCTGCTCGCTGTGTCCCGGCATAATATTTCCTAAATCTGCAACCTTGGGTGTAAAGCCTACCGAAAATAATTTATACAAATGTTTACGCACTTCGTTGGGTGCATCGGCACTACCTTTGTTTGTAAGCGCAAGACGGTCTTCGCAAACGCCCAGAATAACAATATCAATTCCTTCCAGGTCCGGAAAAGATTTTTCGGTGTGCAAAAGAAAATTGCGTCCAAAAGATTCTTCGTGCAAACCTGTTACATCAAAATCAACGGGTGCAAAATAATGGGCTATATCACTCATGCTATAAAAATAAGTTTTGCTTTTACTTGGTTTAGGGGGAGCTTATAAAGTAATTAACAGGTAGGGGTTGATGGGTTACTGAAGGAATTTATTATTAGCGTTTGGGCGTGCCCCTGCATGAATCATTTCCTTTCAATGAATATGAATGGCAGGGTCGCGCTTTACGTTGCAAGTCCTCCTTCAGCCCACAAGCAGCAGGCGATCTTCAGTCCGGGTTTTCCACTGCAATCGCTCACGCTAATACAAATTGCGTTAAGGATTGAGCAACGGTGTTGGAGCACACCCGGGCCCTTTGTTGTTGCGGGGTTGCGACTTGCGAAAGCCTGACCACGCGAAAATTATTCTTTGAAACCAAATGATTCATGCGGGGTAACGCCCCAATAATAAACCACTAAATGACTATCTTTACCAAAAATTTTGTATGCAACAAGCCTATATCATAAACGGTGTGCGCACCGCCATCGGAAATTTCGGAGGAACACTATCGGCTGTACGTACCGACGATTTAGCAACCATCGTTTTAAAAGAATTACAAAAGAAAAACCCGGGTGTTGACTGGAAAGAAGTGGCTGATGTAATTTTAGGCTGCGCCAACCAGGCGGGAGAAGATAACCGCAATGTGGCACGCATGGCAAGTTTGTTGGCGGGATTACCTGTTACAGTACCCGGACAAACCGTTAATCGTTTATGTGCTTCGGGTTTATCGGCAAATATGGATGCGGCACGGATGATACAAACAGGCGACGCAGAATTAATGATTGCAGGTGGAGTTGAAAATATGACGCGTGGTCCCTGGGTAATTGGAAAAGCAGGCAGTGCTTACGGGCGCGACCAACAGATGTATGACAGCAGTTTTGGCTGGAGATTTATTAACCCTAAGATGAAAGAACTATTTGGTGTTGACGCGATGGGGGAAACTGCGGAGAATGTGGCTGACATGCTGAAAATAAATCGTGAAGACCAGGATAAATTTGCGTTATGGAGTCAGCAGAAGGCTGCTAAAGCAGCGACGGCAGGAAGACATAAAAAAGAAATTGTTGCCGTTGAGATACCGCAAAAAAAAGGTAATGCGATTATTTTTGATCAAGATGAATTTACAAAACCCAATACCAATTTAGAAGGATTAGCAAAATTGAAAGCAAGTTTCAGAAGTAACGGAACTGTTACTGCCGGAAATGCATCTGGGTTAAACGACGGAGCTGCGGCCTTGTTGTTGGCCAATGAAAATTCTCTAAAAAAATATAATTTAAAACCGCTTGCACGTATTGTAAGTTGCGGCATTGCCGGTGTTGAGCCGCGCATTATGGGTTTGGGGCCTGTAGAGGCAAGTAATATTGCATTAAAAAAAGCGGGATTAACTTTTAAAGATGTGGATGTAATTGAACTGAATGAGGCTTTCGCCGCGCAAAGTTTGGGTTGCACACGCACCTGGAAATTAGATGATAACGACCCTCGCATTAACCCTAACGGCGGCGCTATTGCATTAGGCCACCCTTTAGGAATGAGCGGCGCAAGAATTTTATTAAGCGCAGCAATTGAACTTCATGAGCAAAATAAAAAATACGCGCTTGCTACAATGTGTATTGGTGTCGGGCAGGGTTATGCGGTGGTGATTGAGAGGGTTTGACATAAAGCTATCAGAATCGCAAAACAAAATTTTCTTTCTGTTTATTTTCCTTTCTGAAAAATACGAGTCCTACTTTGTATAAATCAATGGTAACTGTTACAGCCGGATGCGCTTTTATTTCTTCCCAGGCTCTTTCCATTCCTTCACTCCAGTAAATATCATCAAAAAGTAAAACGGAATTTTCGTTCATGTGTTTTAAAAGTAAATTAAAATATTTTATGGTGGCTTCGTAGGTATGGTTGCCGTCGAGGTAGATGAAATCGAATTTTTTATTGGAAATTTCATTTTCGAGATAGTCGTCAAAATTGGAGTTAATCAAAACCGGACCTCTCTGGCTGGTATTTCGCTCTGCGAAACTGCCTGCGCCGTCTCCCCTTGGAGGGGAGAAGTTGTTATTCTGCCCGATTAGCTTTTTTGCAAAAGCATAAGTATTAGAACAACCTTCAATTGTAATTATTTCTGCGTCAGGAGCGGCTTTGTTCATGTATAAAGTGGATAATCCCAAGGATGTTCCCAACTCTAAAATATGCTGAGGTCTGAAATAATTTACCAATCGGAAAAGCAGTTCGCCGTATTTTTGATTTACTACGCTATAGCGGGCTATATCAGAAATCTTACGACTGTTCCCCATTTTTTTTGAGCCTGCGCCCAAGTCGGTCACTTCTATGATTTGTGTGTTATTTAAAAGCTGCTCCCGTATTTTCGCCAATTCATCATAAGCGTAATATTTTTCTTTGTTGTCGATTACCTCTGTATATAATTTAAACACAAAGGGCGAATGAATACTATGCTCATCCTTTGCACGGAGCTTATAAAAAAAGTATTTTTTTACCCTGTACAAATCGCTCATGAGCCGATAATTTCTAAAGCAAAAGGTTTTATACTGTAATTAATTTCTGCTCCTTCTTCGCTCGGTTCTCCGTCTAAATGGACAAAATCAGTTTTAGTACGTGTTATTTTTACTTCGTTCGTATGATAAGTCTCCACACAATTTAAAGTATGCGTTTTTTTAAACAGAACTTTTAAAATAACATAGGGCGTTAACCATTTATTAAACGGTTTTAAAATGCTGATAGTAATTTTTCCATCGGTCATACTTGCGGTTGGTGCAATGTAAAAATCATTGCCGTATTGTCCACTGTTACAGCAAGCCAAAACAAACGCGGGCCTGATAATTTCTTTTTCGTCAAATTGCAATTTGTATTCTTGCGACTTGTACGAAAAAAATTCCTTCCGGATTAATTTTATGTAACCCCACAAACCGCGCGCCTCGGTATTTTCAAATAAAGCAGCAATGTGCGCATCAAACCCCATACCTGAAGCGCAGAAAAATAATTTATGGTTCAGAACTCCTGCATCTATTTTTATTGTTTTCCCTTCTTCAATTTGTTTCAGGGCCTTTTTTAAATCCATTGAGATTTTTACGCTACGCGCCAAACCATTGCCCGAACCCAATGCCAAAATCCCGAAACGTAAATTATGTTTGCATGCAAAAGAGGCCACTTTATTTACGGTACCGTCACCTCCGCAGGCAATTACATCGGTATAGTTTTCGGCCAAAGCCTTTTGCTTTATTTCTTCAAAATATTGCAAAGAAGAAGAAACTGCTACGGTAAAATCCGGATATGAAAACTCTTTTTCTATAAATTCCCTTAAATCCAGGTTTCTTTTTTTTCCGGCGGAAGGGTTTACAATAAAAAGTATTTTGCGGTTGCTCATAATTCTTACGAAATTGCAAAAAATGTTTGATTTGGCATTTCTTTTGTATATTTAAATTTGGATTAAGTAATGGAACTCAGATGGCGCGGATTACTTAATGATATACGCAGATAAAAATTTGAATACACCGCTAACGCACTCCCGACAAATAAAAATCATATTTAATCATAAACAATCAGCGTTCCCGCAAGGGACTGCATTCTATTTCACAAGCATGAAAAAAGTAATCATATTTATAGCTGCAATAATTGTCAATCTCCAAGCTCAAACGCAAATTGCCGAAGGCATGTGGCGCGGTGTTTTAAAACTGGATGCTAAAAAGCAAATCGATCTGCCTTTTATTTTCAATGTGTTTTATGCAGATGGCCAACCTACTTTCACAATTTTCAATGCTGAAGAAACTATTGTTATTGACGAAATTGTTCAAAAAGGGGATTCCTTATTTTTTGAAATGCCGGTTTTTGATTCGGAATTCCGCCTGCAACTTTTTCCCGGAATGATGCAAGGCAATTGGATTAACCACGCGCGCAAAGACAAAAATATTATTCCGTTTGAGGCTACTTACGGAAAATCACAACGCTGGCCTGTTGCTTCTTTAATCCGCAGTAATTTTGACGGGAAATGGGAAGCTACTTTTAGTCCGGGAACACCTGATAGCAGTAAAGCCATTGGTTTATTTAAGGGAAACAAGCAGATAATTACAGGAACATTTTTAACTGAGACCGGGGATTACCGTTATTTGGATGGTGTGGTTGACGGAAAGAATTTTATGATGTCGTGTTTTGATGGTTCACATGCGTTTTTATTTACGGGTACGATGGATGAAAACGGTTGCATAAACGGGATGTTTTATTCGGGTGCGCATTTTCAGGAAAAATGGATTGGCAAGAGAAATCCGAAATTTGAGTTACGCGATCCCTATTCTATTACCAAATCGGTAAAAAAAGAACCGCTTGAATTTTCGTATACCAATGCGGAAGGGAAAAAAGTTTCTTTGTCCGATCCGAAATTTAAAGACAAAGTGATCATTGTGCAGATTATGGGTTCCTGGTGCCCTAATTGTATGGATGAAACTGCTTATTTGAGTCAGCTTTATAATACCTATGAAAAAAAGGGCGTAGAAATTATCGCTCTTGCATATGAGAAAACTGAAAACATGGAGAAAGCAACAAAGAATGTTATGCGCTTAAAAACGAAATTCGGTGCACAGTATGAATTTTTAATCACCGGCTTAACCGGCAGGGAAAATGCACAAAAAAGTTTACCGTGGTTATCTTCTGTAAGTGCGTTCCCCACCACTCTTTACCTGAACAAAAAACATGAAATTGTAAAGATCTATACGGGCTATAACGGGCCCGCAACAGGAACTGCTTACCTGAAAATGAAAGAAAGCATTGAGAGTTTACTGAATGAGCTGATTAAATAAATGTAGCATTTTTTTACAACAATATTCAGGGCTTAGTTATTTATAGGGTATTTTAAAATAATGTTTTTTACTTTTAATAACTCATTGGCGTTTGCTTCTTCATTAAAAGGGTAACCCTGTAAATTTTTTGTAATTTTTTTTGCATACGTGTTTACACTGCCATACATTAAAATTAATTTAATATACTTTACCCAATGCCTTTTAGCAGCGGGAACAAGCTTATTAATTACATACTGCTGTTTTGATACCGTAAAGGCCCTATCGACCCCTTTTGCATAAAGAGTAAGAGCATCTTCTGTATGTTTTTTTGCTTTTTGTAACGAGGTTTTTTCTACTAACGAAATTTTTTTGGCTACCTCATCAATAAACCAGGTTTTAATATCGTTGTTGTTTTTCAATAAATCTACCGGATTTCCGGCTGTTCGTCCTGTAGAGCCGGCTATTCCTTCTCTTACACCGTAAAAAACAGGTAATATTTTACATTTTCCATTTATGGCTGAAATAAACGCAATATATATTTCAAAAAAATTCAGGCTTTTAATATTGCTATCGTACGTATTAAATATTTCTTTGAAGTTGCTTGTTTTATGAACCGAGTAAAACAATTGAAAGTAATTTTGAAACAGCCTTAACAAACGTTCAGAAGGAAGTTCCTCCTTTAAATCGGATGAAATATACAACGATGGTAAAATCATTAGTCGGCTAAAAGGCATTTTCCAAAAGGCTATGTAGTTGCCATGGGCGGCAACATAATCATTATTGTTACTTAAAAACTCAACACAAGTGTGTATGGAAGCAGGAAGAATAAAATCATCATCGGCACACATGCCGCAATATTCGGTATCTATATTTTTAAGAACTTCTCTGATTTTGGTAACAAAAATGTGCCCCGGAAAATGTAAATAACTGATATTTTTAAACGGAATTTCGCTTTCGTACTTAGTATCCGAAGAATCAACAATAATTATATTAATTTCTGTGTTTCCGTAATACTCAATTCCTCTGCGTAAATATTGATGACGATTTTTAGTCGGAATTATAAGCGTATAATTAGCCAGCATTAATCTTAAATTTTAAAACCCCCGTCGAGCTGAACGTTTGTGCTACAAATGCTTTTATTCTTAAGAATTAACTCAATGGTATCAATTATGGCATCTACTTTAATAAGTTCGTTGCCAAACATTTTATCTTTATGTCTCTTTTTAAAGTCTTCGGTCATCCCTTTTTCTACCGGAGAGTTTTCTACCAATCCTAAAGAAATGCTGTTAAATCTGATAGATGAAAACTCATTTGCCAAACTGTTTAGTAAGCCTGTAAGGGCAGATTTTGCAGCAGCATACGATGGATCATAACTTCCTTTTTGAGCAGCAATAGAAGAGAAAAATAAAACCAACGCATTTGGGTTAATTAAAGGATGTAGTTTTTTTATTAGTAATGCCGGACCAATTACATTTACCTGCATCATTTTTAAAAAATGCTCGTATGTTATTTCTTTTGTATTTTTTTGAGGATTAATACCCTGTAAAAAAAATATACCATCGAGGTGCATTTTTTCGGGGAGTTGAAAATTTTCAACAGCAGCAATATCAGAAAAATCTAAATATAATTCGTTGTCCGGGTTAGTTACGTTACGTTGCGCTTTAATAAAATTATATTCTTTTTTCCCCCCCAATGTTTTAATTACATTTTGGGCAATATAACCGGTAGCACCAACAAGCAGAATATTTTTTTGCATTTTTTACTTCGTATATACAGCAACTAAAGCCTGCGCACCTTTATTCATAATTTTTATTACCTCGCACGAACTAAATCCTATAAGCGAAGAAATTTTTATAAATTTTTGTTTGGTATAGCCATTATAATGAAACTGGCCGCCGCCGTTTTGATTTCCAAAAAAATGTGTTGTAATAATTCCCCAACGTTGTTCAACAGATTTGTTGTTGCCAAAATAATGGTCAACGGCACCTGCCTGGTAAAAAGATTTAAAGTCATCTTCGGCTTCTAAAAATTGCTTACACAACCATTCCATATCCGGAACTTCAATGCGTAATTTTCCGCCTTTTTTTAATAAGCGGTAACACTCTTTAAATAATCCTTCTTCATCCTTAAACGGAATGTGCTCAAACATATGCTCTGCCAAAATTTCTTCTACCGAATTATCGGGGTATGGCAGGTTTAAAATATCGGCATTTACAATTCGCTCATCTTTAACATAAGCATCTATATTAGTATAATCAGATTTAATGTTTTTTCCGCAACCTAAATGCAATTTCATAAGTTTAAATTTTAAAACGTTTTACAGTGATTTTGTCTTGCAATATATGTTTTATTTCAATGGCAACCTGATAGCAGGTTGTAATTTTACCTGATAAAACGGCAAAATAATTTTTGTGTTCATCAAAGGTATATAGTTCGGTTAAACGTGCATCATCTGTATTTTTATGAACTACCCGTGTTATTTCAGAAAATCCTTGTCGTTCAACATTTTTTAAGAAAGGCATAAATAAAGCGGAGTTCTCGTAAATTTCATTCACGTGATCTTTCGCAATTTTACTAAACCCCGGGCGCTTGTCTATTAATTCAGACTCCAGTACAGAATGTTTTACATGGTACAATAAAAATTCATTATCATTCATGCCTTTCGGCATTACCGAACAAAATTCTCCATCCATAACGGTAAGCCCTAAAGTATCGGTTTTATACTTAAAAGTTGGTATAACTACGTGTTCGTATAATAAAGGCTTAGGCAAAATACCCAACCATTCGTTTATTGTATTAAAGTTTACGTATGAGGCATTAATTACAACATCATATATTTTTTCGGCACGGCTTGTTTTTACTAAAAACGTTCCGTTTGGTTGTTTTTTTATGTTTGAGCAAATAGTGTTTAACTGAAGGTTTACTTTGGTTTTAATCAAATAATCACCTACCATTTTTTTTAATTGACTATAATCAAATACGGGCTCCGGTACTTTATAACAGGCTTCTAACTTAGTGGGGTCAAGAAATTCGTTATCGGGGTATCCTTCATTATAACTGATGCCCACATTATCACAAAATTCTAAAAATTTTTCAGGAGAAGTTTTGCTGTTGTGTTTTGCTATGGCATAATAATTTGAGAACTGACATTTTACAGCATTTCCAAAATTAAACATAAACGAAAGCAACCCTTCTATGCTTTGTTCGGCTGTTTCAATACTTCTTATATAATGATAGCCTAAATGTATCCGGTTATGATTTACTCTTGATGCCTGTGTCATAATATCGCCTTGCTCCTCTATCAAATCAACCTCATGGCCCGATTTAGCCAACTCAATAGCAACACAACAACCAAATAATCCTCCACCAATTACAACAATATTCATAATTCTTTCTAAAAACTCAAATTATATTATGCTGTGTCAAATATATGCAATGTTTATCTACAAATACTTAACCCATAATATTTTCTAAATCTATCCGTTTTAATAAAGATTATAAATGTTTTATTAATTTGCATTCGCATTGCTTGCAAATGTTTAAATTGCAGTCTATAAACTAATGTTTTGATAAGTGGGTATAGTTAAAAAGCAGAGCATAAACCTTTCTATTGTATCTTATATCGGGGTTTTAATCGGCTATATTAATAAAGTGCTGTTATTCCCTCGTTTTTTAAATGACCCCGCACAAGTAGGTTTAGCTAATACCCTGATTAGCGTCGCCCTTTTATACGCTCAATTTTCGGCACTGGGTATGAATGGAGTAATCCTGAAATTTTTTCCCTTTTTTCAGGATAAAGAAAGAAAACATCATGGTTTTTTATACTGGACTTCATTGATAGTCACCATTGGTTTTCTTGTTACTACTTTAGGTTTTTTACTGCTTAAACCCTGGGTTATTACAAAATTTTCTGCAAACTCTCCGTTGTTGGTAGAAAACTATTACTACTTAATTCCACTCGGCTTCGCAACATTATTTTTTACTATTTACGATTCATACTTACGGTCGTTACTAAAAGTAGTTGTGCCTTCTTTTATAAACGAAGTTTATATAAGGTTAATGGCAACATTAAGCATATCCTTATTTGCCCTGCACCTTGTTAATTTTAAGCAGTTTGTTTTTATTTATGTTATCTTAAATTGTTCGCACGCGCTGATTCTTGCCGTATATATAATTTACCTGAAACAGTGGAGTTATAAGCCCATTAAAAGTTTTAGAATAAAGACTTTACGTTACCAAATGTTTTACTTTGGCTTATTTGCTATTTTAAGCAGTGCGGGCAACTCTATTATATCAAATATTGATGGTTTAATGATAGCCTCACTTCTTAAAAACGGCCTGTACTATACCGGAATTTACACCACTGTTTTTTTTATTTCAACCATAATATTTATTCCGTACAGGTCGATAATAAAAATAACCAGCCCTTTAGTATCCACTTATTGGAAGGATAACGATATGGCGAAGATGGAAAGCCTGTATAAAAAAGTAACCGTAAGCAACATGTTGATCGGAGGATTTATATTTTTACTTTTATGGATAAACATTGATAATATTTTAAGCTTTTTACCTAAAGAATATCATTCGGGAAAATATGTTTTTCTATTTGTAAGCCTGGGGCGTTTATTTGATATGATAACCGGCTTAAATGCTGTAATTACTGTAACATCTAAAAAGTATAAGTACGACCTTTTTTTTACAGGCTTTTTAATTATACTAACTTTAGTATCAAATTATGTTTTCATTGTGTTTTTTCATTTGGGAATAGAGGGCGCGGCTCTGGCCTCTATGATTACTTTATTTACGTATAATATATTAAGATTGATTTTTGTGCAATATAATTTTAAAATGCAACCATTTACCATGAATTGTATCTGGATACTGGTATTGGGCATAATTTGTTTAGGAATCAGTTTGCTTATACCCAGGCAAACAAATGTTATTGTTGACGGTTTGTGCAGAAGCATCCCTATTGGAATTGTTTATGGGGTTACCTCCTTATATTTTAAGTTAAGTACAGATTTAAATGATTTTTTCTATGAGATTTTCCCTAAATTTAAATGGTTAAAACGTTAAAAAAATTACCTCGTTATGAAGTAATAATATTTCCTGCTTTCTTATCAAGATCAATACTATAGTTGGAAAAAATTATTCAATTTTTAGAAATACTACCCGGGGTTTTTATCTTCTCGTAAATATTTACAAGATTACTATAATGTTGCTGAAGGGAAATCATGTGAGTTGCATCTCCTTTTAAGAAAGCCGATACCTGTTTATACAACCCGGGTTTATATTCCAAATCAAGTTTATAATCTGTTTCTACTTCGTTTACAGCCAGCTCTCCGCGCTTCTGAAAAAATAATTTTTCCATCGGACGTAAAATTAATTTTCCCTGAGCAGTATTGAATTCAACTCCCCATCTGCCCGCCGAACCCCAGTTTGCCTGGTAGCTAAAAATTATATCTTTTACGGTAATACCCGCGCCCGCAAATTGCTCCGCCGCCGGATGCCAGTTTAAACTACCTGACGTAAACGAACACATTTGTTTGGGAATTCCTCCAATGTAAAAAGCGATATCAATTACATGTGATGAATTTCCAAGCAACCAATGTTCAAGAGCTTCTTTGGTCTTATTAAGTTTTTCTATTTCATGTGCCCACTCAGTAAATTCGAAAGAAAAAGATAACAGACCGCCTTGCTCTTTAATCAGCTCCATCGCTTTCTGAAAGGATGCATAAAAACGGCGGTTATACGCGACATAAGGTGTAATATCGGTATTCTTCAACATCTCAATAGTCAAAGCCATGTCTTCTTTATTGATGCCTGCCGGTTTCTCAATTAAAATATGTTTTGCTTTATTACTGATTAATTTACGGATGATGTCACCAAGATTTTCTGTATTTACGCTAACGATAAAAAAAGTATCAGCAACATCAATTGTATTTACATATTCTTCAATCGGTATAGCAATACATTTTAACCCGGTTTCCTTTTCAAACAAAGTGCATCGTTCTTTATTTCTCCCAATAGAAATACCGTTTACCTGCAAAGCCTTCATCACTTTAGCATAATCTTTAGCTATACCACCCGGGCCCACTAAAACAACATTTTTATTTACGTAATTTTCCATTCGTGCTGATAATTTTTATGCAAAAAAATATTTTTAACCGCCTGCAAAAATTTTATATGCATGGCAGAAGACTCCCTGAAAGAAACAAGAGAAGATTTTCCACTCATCAATTCGTTGAAATATTTCAATGTTAATTGCGATTGAAAAGGGTAAGGAAATTTACGTTCTTCATCTGCAACTCTAACCGTTATCTCATTTCCTTTTTCTTCTATCTGTATTTTTAAATTTCCCTTTTCAATCTGAATATTGATTTTATCGTATTCACCTTCGTGACAGGAAACAGTTAATTTATTTCCTTTTGTGCCTGAAGCAGAAAGATCTCCCAAAAATTCAATATAGCCTTCGCGCTTGCTTGACAATATCGTTGTCGTTGCAGTGTCCTGAAATTCACAAATACCTATCGAATCATTTGCGAGGTAGCAAAATAAATCAATGAAATGAATGCTATTGCTCGCCATGCCCCAATTATTACCAATAACTTTCATGTCAAGATTACCCGGTAACGATTTTAGTTTTTCAAAAACCCATCGGTAACTTTCGAAAGTACGACGCACTATATTTACATAAGCGTTAACTTCATATTTTTCTATCAAAGACGAGGCTTCAGCGTATTCGTTTTCCGAAGAAAACAAAAATTTTTCCAATAAAATATTTTTGCATTGACAGCGTTGCAACAAATTTTTGAGTGCACTTAAGCGATGTTCCGAATTGGTAGAAATAACCGCGAAATCAATTTCACCGGGAAGTTTTGAAAAATCCTTTTGAAAAAACACTTGCGCTTCTTTATTTGATTTCCCCACTTCCTCCCACCTCGCCTTCGAAGTATCTAAAGAAGTTTGTGAGGGGTCAATCAAAATAATTTTTAAAGATTGCCCGGCCGCACCAAAAGCCTGCAAATGCCTGCTGCCTATATTTCCCGCTCCTATGATGGCTATTGTATGCATTTTTTCTACATCAAAGATATACAATCCTGGCTTGAAAAAACTTCGTTAATAAGGTCTTCCAGTTCTTCGTAAGAGTTTTTATATTGTAAGGGGGCATTTTTAATATAACCGCCCACAAAACGATAACAATAGAAAAATTTAGATTGATTGCCGTAGAAGAAAGCCAAGTAAAATATCGCAGCCGAAAAAGTGGAAAAAACAAAATCAATCTCCTTTTGATAATAAACATAAATAGTTTCCACGGATAAATTAGAATGCTCGGGCTTATCAAGCATGATAAAATCAATGTTACGCTTTTTAAAATGCGCGCGGGTAATTTCCATTATTTCGTTCGACTGCGAAGGATGTGGCTTGATCAAAATAATATAGTCCTTAGGGTTTTTGATTTCCTTTAAACTGTGATCGATGTAGTCGGTCCAAAAATTCGGCTCCGGATTAAATTTTTCCAAGGCATCCATTAAAAAAATTCCCAGTCTTTTAGAAGAAGCATTTTTAATTTTATCGAGGCCAATATTCAAGTTGGGAGCAGCGCGCAAAAATCCCGCAGTAAATTCTTCTTTATTCAAACACTGATAAACGGGAAAAGAAATATTTCTCTTGGCCAAATAGTCATCATACTTATCTTTAAAAATACAGATATAGCCGTTCTTTCTTTGTTTCTTAATTACGTAAATGTAATCAACCGTACCATGTTCCATATAATACACTTTGGCAAATGGAAACAAAAATTCCGCACCGGCGTTAAGTTCGGTTTGTGTTAACTGATAAATCTCTACTTCCTCATTTGTCGCAATGGTAATTCCAGATTCAGCTAATTTGCTTTTTATTTTTTGCGCCAGATGTTCCGCTTTCTTTTTTAAATGACGGTTCAACAAACCTGCATACAAATTTTTTATAAGCGGAAGGTGCTTAACCTTTCGCATTATTTTTTCCCGGGGGCTTGGCTTAAGATCAAAGTTGTTTTCTATATGAAAAGAAAAATCCAGAATCGTATCCCACTTATGTGTTGCCGCCGATTCATGAATGAGTTCAATTAAAGCTTTCTTTTTAAAGTAATGGTCAATGCACAAGAAATCGCGCGAACCTTCAGGCTTTGTCCTTTTAGCATAAGCTGCCATTAAGATAGTACTGATAGGATTGCTTGTAATAAAAATTCTTACCATATAGGAATATCAAATATAATATGGAAGCGTCGATTGAGAGTAGAATTTTGTTAAAAATATCAACACGAAGCCATGCACATCTATGCAATGGACAAAATTCCAACAAGCATAAAATTTTGTACATTTGCTTTACTCAATGAGTTTTACTCAATACATATGGCGACAATTAGTCCGGCTTAAAAACCCGAGTTGCAGCATTGGCAACGGTATAATGGCTAAAGATATCGTTTTCGGGAAGCGCGTTACTATTGAGCCCGGTTCTTATATCGGGGCACAGAAAATAGGCAAATACACTTTTATCGGCATGAACAGTTATGTGGATAAAAGCACTGCTTCTATAGGTAGTTTTTGTTCTATTGCCATGAATGCGCGTATTTCTTTAAATAATCATCCGTTAGACAGAGTAACTACACATCCTTTCACCTATCACAAAAAATATGGTTTTGTAAACGAGAGCGAAAAAATCGCGGGTATCAACGATAAAAAAACAGTTATTGGAAACGATGTTTGGATTGGCGCCAATGTAACCATACTTGCCGGTGCAACTATCGGCGACGGCGCTGTTTTAGGAGCAAATTCTTTGGTTACAAAAGATGTAGAGCCTTACAGTATTGTAAACGGAAGCCCGGCCGCTCATATACGCTTTCGCTTTGACGAAACAACCGTTAAAAAATTACAACAGTCACAATGGTGGAATTGGGAAGATGAAAAAATAAAAAAGCATCTTGCTGAATTCAGAAAGCCCGAAGATTTTATAAAAATGCTTTAATCGCCTTTTACTTCTTCCAGCAAATAAGAATCAAACATGTCTTGCGGAGAAATCATTTGTTCATTATAAGGAATTTTGTTTCCGTATCTTTTTTTCATGATAGTTTTTACCTCTTTGGATGACAAATCAAAATCTTTCAACGGGCGGAGTTTTCCGATTTCCAGTTTGTAGTTACGCTCGTACAATTTCCACACAAACTCGCTGCAATACCATTCATCGTCTTTCCAATTAAAATAAATATCGTAATGTTTACCCAATAATTTAATGGCCATTTGGTGCATTTTTTCATTGGCAGATTCGCTCAGTGTACCGTTCCCTTTTATTCTTTTCGCTATAAATTTTCCATCTGAACTGAATTGAAGAAATTCTTCCAACGTACTTTTCATTACTGGCTCTACTGCGTGATAAACGTATGTTATTTCATTCTCGATAAACACAATTCCGACATGTGTATATTTTGATTTAGTGGCCAATTGTATCGCCTTCCCCTGCCCGCTTGCACTTGAAATAAAAAGAATATCGCCCGTTTTAAGTTTAAGCTTACCGGGTTTTATACTGAAATGATAAAACAAAAAAGCAATTACAATAAGAGGCCGGAAAACATGCTTCATGCCTTAAAAACGACAGGTATCCTTTTAAATTGCGTAAGAAAAGTAAATTAAGATTTATTAAGAATTTACAGCATTCTTATAATCAAATCAGGCATTAAGCCCAATACCAGCGTTACCATAGCGGTAATTCCCAAAAGAAGTGCGTGGCCCAATTCAAATTGAACCGGTTCCTCGGTTTCAGGTTTTTTAAAGTACATAGCAATAATGACTTTAAAGTAATAGTAAACTCCCACACAAGAAGTAAGCACAGCGAGAATTAAAAGCCACTTATACGACGTTGCAATAAGCGCTGAAAACACATAATACTTCGCAAAGAAACCGGCTGTAACGGGAATTCCCGCAAGAGATAACATGGAAATAAGCATACCCAGAGCTATCATTGGATTGCGTTTTGCCAATCCGTTAAAAGCATGGTAACTTTCATCTCCTTTTTTACTTACCTGGTACAACACCGTAAAACTGGCGATGGAACCGATTGAATAAGCCAATGAATAATACAAAATAACTTTTACTGAAGTTAATCCGGGTGCATTTGCAAGAATAGCCATTAACATAAACGCGGCATGACTTATACTTGAATAAGCTAACATGCGCTTCACACTATTTTGAGAAGCGGCGGTAATATTTGAAATGAAAAGTGAAAGCGCAATAACGATGGCCATTACCATTCCCCATGTTTCGTTTACGCCGCCAAAAGTTACAAGGAATAAACGCATGAAAGCGGCAAAGGCTGCGGTTTTTACAACCGTGCTCATTAACGCTGTAATTACCGTTGGAGAGCCCTCATATACATCCGGAGCCCAGAAATGAAAGGGCGCCGCGCTGACTTTAAACAGCATTGCTACCAACATCATAATAACTCCGGCGTAGAAAAAAACAGGAAGGTTTCCTGCTGAAATTACGGAGCGAATCTGCATTAAATCAAAACTGCCCGTAGCACCGTAAATTAAAGCAATACCAAAAAGTAAAAAAGCCGAAGCCAGTGAACCCATAATTAAATACTTAAAGCCCGCCTCGTTTGATTTTACATCGCCTTTTTTACTGGCAGCCAATACATACATGGGTATTGACAATATTTCTATTCCTAAAAATAAAGTGGTCATATTGGTGAAAGCGGTCAGCATTAAAGCACCCGTTAAAGCAAAAAGCACTAACGAAAAATGATCAACCACCGATGTTTCATTCGAGAAATAATCGTTTGACATGATAAACCAGAAAAAAGCTGTAATGATAATAACACCGCTGAACGCCAACGATACGTTATCAAAACGGATCATGTTGTTAAATTTAAAAAATACATGATCCAAGAAAGAACCTGTCTGGCCATCTGCCAATTGAGTCCACTCAATAAAATTTGCTACATAAGCGCCCAATACGCCGATTAATACAATAGGGTACAACCACTTTTTGAATTTAAAAACTTCGGCCATCATGGCCAAAACTCCTAATCCACCTATAATACAGAGTCCTTTCATATCAGATTGACGATTTTAAGATTGACGAGTTTTTTATTTAAATGCATAAATATTTAAATCGTAAATTATTTTAAGTTTTGTAACAATGCTTTTACCGCCGGCTCGGCCAAATCGTTTAACGGTTTCGGATAAACACCAAAGCCGATAATTGCCGCGCAAACTATCAATAAAACTATTTTATCGCTTTCAGCCAATGAACCGAAAGTTCCTAAAGAATCTTTTTTCTCACCCAACATAATTCCCTGGTAAGAACGTAACATGTAAACCGCGCCGAGAATTACGGACAATCCCGCAATGGCCGCAAACATATGACTGTATTGATAAACTCCTGTGAGTAATAAAAATTCTCCAACAAATCCGTTTGTTAAGGGAAGTGCAACCGAGCCGAGCATAATGATTAAAAATAACACCCCGAATTGCCCGTTCATATTACGTATACCACCAAGTTTATCGATTTCGCGGGTGCCGGTGTGGCGCATTAAAATGTCTGCAATCAAAAATAAACCAACCACGTTAATACCATGACTGAGCATTTGAATAACTGCTCCCTGAACGCCTTGTTGTGTTGCAGATAAAATCCCTGCCGCGATTAATCCTACGTGTGCAATAGAAGAATATGCGATTAAACGTTTGTAATCTTTTTGTACAATTGCTATACACGAGGCATAAATAATTCCTATAACCGAAAGCGTAACTGCAAGGCCGCCCCATTTTGCAAGAGCAAGCGGAACAACAGGAAGTAACCATTTAATTAATCCGAAAGTTCCCATCTTTAACATAATACCTGAAAGCAACATTGTTCCCTGAGTTGGTGCAACTACGTAAGTATCCGGTTGCCATGTGTGCAGAGGGAAAATCGGCATTTTAATAGCGAAAGCGAGGAACATCATCCAGAATACAAAAGTTTGCTGTGCTTCCGTTAAACTTCTTCCTGCCGCATATAAATCATTTACATTCCATGATTTTACTTCACCTGTGTGGTTGTATAAAAAGATTAACCCGATTAACATGAACAACGAACCAAACAACGTATACACAAAAAACTTGAAAGTGATTTTGCCACGATTTTCTCCGCCCCATAACAAACAAATAAAGTAAATCGGAATTAAAGCCAACTCCCAGAATACGTAGAATAAAAATCCATCATTGGCAGTGAACACACCAACCAAAGCACTTTGCATTAAAAGAATTAATCCGTAAAAAGCATTTGGTTTTTCATACGTAGTTTTAAAAGAAGAAAGAATAATTAAGGGAACTAAAAACGTAGTAAGTAAAACAAGCAATAAAGAAATACCATCTAATCCAACTGAAAATTTAATTCCGAGTGATTCTACCCAGGTACAGTTCAGGTAAAGCATTTTAGAAGCCGCATCCGCTTTAAAAGTAACATAAGCGTAAATGCTCATAGCAAATTCTATAATTGAAAAGCCGAGTACTGCTTTTTTTGCCCCTTCGCCTTTCATTACGAATAAGAGCAGAGACGCTATTAAAGGAAAAATAATTAATAAACCTGTTAACATAAATATCTATTTCATTAATGTTGTAAACAATATCACAATAACTCCCAAAACCATCGCCATAATATAAAAACCAATATGGCCGGTTTGTACCTTGCGCACTAATCCGCTGATCCAATTAACTGTAGAGCCTACCCCGTTCACTATTCCATCGATAACTTGTATATCAAAAAATTTGTGAAACGCTTTTGAAATTCCGTCAACCGGTTTACGAATAATTGCATCGTAAAATTCATCCACGTAATATTTGTTGTAAACCAATTTCTGCCAGGACTTCAGTTGTTTTTCATTTTCAACCGGAAGTACTCCGTTCTTCATAAACATCTGGTAAGCAAAATAGATTACCGCAACAGCAGAAATTACCGTAAGGCCCATTAACATCCATTCGGTATCGTGCGGCATGATACTTGGGTTTTTACGAATGATAACCGAATCCAGGTGTTCACCTATATAATTATTAAAACCCCAGAATTCCGGCAGGCCTAATACACCACCGCCAACTGATAAAACCGCCAATACAATTAAAGGAATTGTAATTGACTTAGGAGATTCATGCAAATGATGTTTTTGTTCGTGTGTGCCGCGGAAAGAACCCCAGAAAGTAAGGAACATCATACGGAACATATAAAATGCAGTAAGCATGGAAGTAAGAACTCCTACAAACCAAAGTGCAGGGCTGTGCTCATACACATGCGCTAAAATTTCGTCTTTACTGAAGAACCCGGAAAAAGGAGGTAATCCGCTGATGGCAATAGTTCCTAAAAACATTGTCATGAAAGTAACAGGCAATGCTTTTTTCAATCCGCCCATTTTACGGATATCCTGCTCGCCACCCATTGCGTGAATAACAGAACCTGCTCCCAAAAATAAAAGTGCTTTAAAGAAAGCGTGTGTGGTTACATGGAATACTGCACTGCTGTATGCACCAACGCCTAATGCCAGAAACATTAAACCCAATTGCGATACGGTTGAATAGGCCAAAACTTTTTTAATGTCGGTTTGTAATAAGCCGATGGTGGCCGCAAATAATGCGGTAATTGCTCCGATAATTGCAACAAATTCAGAAGCGGTTGCCGACATCGAATAAAAAATATTTGAACGCACCACCATGTAAATACCTGCGGTAACCATTGTAGCGGCGTGAATTAATGCGGATACAGGTGTTGGGCCCGCCATTGCATCCGGTAACCAGGTGTATAGCGGTATTTGCGCCGATTTACCCATGGCGCCAATAAAAAGTAATAATGCAATTGCAGTAACAGTACCTGTTGAAGCTGCTGATACTTTGCCGAAAACCTCATTGAAAGTAATGCTTCCGAATGTGGTGAAGATTAAAAAGATTCCTAACAGAAATCCTAAATCACCAATACGGTTCATTACAAAAGCTTTGTTGGCAGCTTTGTTGTAGGAATTATTTTTAAACCAGAAACCGATTAATAAATATGAGCATAATCCAACCCCTTCCCAACCCACAAACATTACTAAGTAGTTGTTTCCTAAAACAAGCAACAGCATAAAGAACACGAACAGATTTAAATAGGTGAAGAAGCGCGAGAAGCCTTCATCTTCGTGCATATAGCCCATTGAGTATATATGAATTAAAAATCCGATACCGGTAATGATTAATAAAAACCAGGTAGAAAGCGGGTCAACTAAAAAAGAAAAAGGGATTTTAAGTGAATCTGAATTTATCCAGGAGAAAATTTCAACTACCTGTGATTTATCGGCCGCGTGGTGCAACTCCATAAACACAAGGACAGAAACTATAAAAGATGCGAGAACACTTATACAGGCTATTGCCCCCGAAATACTTTTACTCAATTTTTTTCCGAAGAACCCGTTAATCAGAAACCCGATTAAAGGAAACAAAGGAATAAGGCCCACTAACTTTATCATATTTTCTATTTACAATTTTATGATTTACAATTGACGAATTAAATACAAAAATCGTCTATCAATAAATCGTCAATTTTTCAGTTTACTTAATAAATCAATGTCAATGCTTTTAATATTGCGATACACCATACTTAAAATGGCTAATCCCACAGCTACTTCCGCTGCGGCAACTGCCATTACA
The DNA here is from genome assembly GCA_035569635.1 of Bacteroidia bacterium. Classification (GTDB taxonomy): domain Bacteria; phylum Bacteroidota; class Bacteroidia; order B-17B0; family Aurantibacillaceae; genus PALSA-968. The sequence continues at coordinate 31,153 of DATMMV010000003.1, forward strand.
AAGAATACAAATACTTGTCCGTTTGCATCGTTATGCAAAGTAGAGAACGCAACCAACAAAAGGTTAACTGCGTTCAGCATAAGTTCTATGCACATAAAAATAATGATGGCATTTCTGCGGGCCATTACTCCTACCGCGCCTATTATAAATAAAATGGCACTCAGTAAAATGTAATAGTTAATTGGAATTCCGTTGATCATATTTCTTATTTTATTTCTTTTTTTCCGAGCATTATAGCACCCACCATGGCAGCTAATAATAATACCGATGCGATTTCAAACGGAAATAAAAACTCCCCGAATAAAACTCTTCCTAAATTTTTTACCAAACCTATTTGAGAAGCGCCGGAAGCCTGTAATTGCAATTGCTCGGCGCCTTTTAAAGAACCAACCATCACAAATAACAACACACCGCCTATACAACCCGCAATAACTTTTGTGATTACAGCCTTTTGCGGTTCCGAGTCTTCATTCAAATTCATGAGCATGATTACGAATAAAAACAAAACCATAATCGCGCCCGCGTATACCACAATATGCACCACAGCTAAAAACTGCGCGTTCAACAAAAGATAATGTCCTGCAATACAGAAAAAAGTGAGAACCAGATAAAGTACGCTATTGATCGGGTTACGCGTAAACACCACCATTAAACCAAACATAATAGCCAGAAAAGATAAAATTCCGAAAAGCCACTGTGTAATTGAATATCCTAACATCACTTATTTACAATTTATTAATTGACGATTTAATTATTTTTAATCTTACTATTTAACTTTGCTGTTCTTGCCGAAGCAGAAAATATTTTATTCAATTCTGTAGCTTCTCTTAAAAGTGATTCTATTATTTGTTCCTTCCCCTTTCCGTAATGTCAGCCAATATTCAGATTCATCGGCTTTTTCTTCAACAATTTTTAATTTATTAATAAATTCAGGTGAGGATTTAGCTTTATACGCAGCACGATAATTGGCCCCAACAGATATGCTTGATTTAATCAATTTATAGTTCACCGCATCATGCGACTTACATTTTGGCAATTCATCAATCATTCTCATTACACTCAGTGCAAAATCAAAAGCTCTATGTTTTATTATTTCAGGACTCATATATTCAAATCATCAAATCGTAAATTTTAAAATTTTCAATCTATTAATGCTTTTCTTTTAGTTTTTTTCCGTCAAACAACTCGTTGTGTTTTAAGCCCGGTATTTTTTTGAATTCTATAACTTCAGGCGTCAGGCGCTTGGTGATATCAATACGCTGATCCATTTTTTCAACCAGTTTGTCTTTTCCGTAAATAAAATCTTCACGCTCGTATTCGGTATTTACAATACGCTCGGTTAAGAAAATTGCTTCTTTAGGACAAGTCTCTTCACACAATCCGCAAAAAATACAACGTAACATATTTATTTCATACACGCTTGCATATTTCTCTTCGCGATATAAATGCTCTTCTCCTTTTTTTCGTTCGGCACTTTCCATCGTAATTGCCTCAGCCGGACAAGCCACTGCGCACATGCCGCAAGCCGTGCAACGCTCAGCACCGTTCTCATCACGTTTTAAAACGTGCTCCCCACGATAAACCGCCGAAGTTTGGCGAACCTCCTCAGGATATTTTAATGTAGCACGCTTCTTAAAAAGGTGGCTGAAGGTGATCATCATCCCTTTAAAAATAGCTGGCAAATAAAGTTTTTCCATGCCGGATTGCTCCTTGTTGGAAACCACTTTACTTCTGTTTGTTAATTGCAATGCCATTTTTATTTATTTAAAAATATTTATCAATGCGACTATAATAACAATATATAATTCAACTACACTCATTGCCTTTATGGCTATTTTAAATACTTTTTTCATCTTATTTGTTTACCAGGTACATTACTACTGACGTTATTGCAAGATTTACAAGCGCCAGTGGAATTAATATTTTCCAACCTAAATTCATTAACTGGTCATAACGGAAACGTGGCAATGTCCAGCGAACCCACATAAACACAGAGATGAAAATTAAGGTTTTTGTAAAGAATGCACCAAAGCCGATTAATGCAATCCAAACCGAGCCTTCCTGCAATCCCATTGCATTATATAATTCATGGGCGAAGGGGAAATTGTATCCGCCGAAATAAAATGCCGACATAATTGCCGAAGAGATAAACATATTGATATACTCGGCAAATAAAAATAATCCGAGTTTCATTGAGGAATACTCCGTGTGATATCCGCCTACTAATTCGCTTTCGCACTCAGGTAAGTCGAAAGGCGCTCGGTTAGTTTCCGCAAGGGCACAGATAAAGAAAATAATAAAGCCCAAAGGTTGGTAAACTATATTTGCCAAGCCTGCATCTTGTTTTTCTACAATTTCGCGCAAGCTCAAAGTTCCTCCTGCTGTAATTACCAAAGCGATAACCGCAAGTCCCATCGCAATTTCATAAGAAATCATTTGTGATGAAGCACGAATGGCACCAAGTAAAGCGTATTTATTATTGGAAGCCCATCCGCCAATCATAATTCCGTAAACACCGATAGAGACAACCCCGAATAAATAAAGTATACCAATATTGATATCGGTGATTTGCAAAGCGTAAGTAGTCCCGTTTACCATAACATCTTTTCCCCAGGGAATAACCACACCGGTCATAAGCGCGGTAATCATAAACAAACATGGCCCGAGAATAAAAAGAAATTTATTTGAAACATTGGGGACAATCTCTTCTTTAAAAAATAATTTACCTCCATCAGCAAGAGGTTGTAAAATTCCCCAAGGGCCCGCCCTGTCCGGTCCTACGCGATCCTGCAGGAAAGAAGCGAATTTGCGCTCCCACAAGGTTGAATACATGGCAATAAAAAGCGAAAGGCCAAATACCACCACACACAAAATTGCTTTATATATTATAAATGACATCATAATTACGGGCGCTTATCAATATTCATAAATCCTAACGCTTTTTGTTGTTTCATTACCTGCACTTTTAATTCGTTTAAATGTTGGTAATGATTTTGCGAGATTACCGAGTGATGCGAAATCGGCGAAGGCCCTTCAATCACCCAATCTGATTTTCTCTTATGGTCAAAACGGCAAGAGTTACAAATAAATTCTTCTGTTTCTCCCCATTGGTCTTTACGCGATGTTACACGTAACACATCTTCACCTTTAAACCACAAACGAACTTTACCGCTGCATTTGTCACACTTGCGGTGCGCTTCAACAGGTTTGGTAAACCATACACGTTGTTTAAAACGGAAAGTTTTATCAGTTAATGCGCCTACCGGGCAAACATCAATTACGTTTCCAGAAAAATCATTGTCGATTACGTTTTCTATATAGGTAGAAATTTCCGCTGCATCACCACGGTGCATTACACCGTGTACGCGGTTATTGGTAATTTGATCGGCTACTTTTACACAGCGGAAACACATAATACAACGCGTCATATGAAGCTTGATATGTTTCCCGATATCAATCATATCAAATTCGCGGCGCTTGAATTCGTAGCGTGTTTTTACGGAGCCGTTATTATAACCTAAATCCTGTAAATGACATTCGCCTGCCTGATCGCAAACAGGGCAATCTAAAGGGTGATTGATTAATAAAAATTCAACAACGCCTCTGCGTGCTTCTAAAATTTCGGGCGAAGTAATATTTTGCACTTCCATTCCATCCATTACCTCAGTACGGCAAGAAGCAACCGGTTTTGGCATGGGTGTTGGATTGGCAGCACTTCCTTTTGTTACTTTAACAATACAGGTACGGCAATATCCTCCGCTTGTTTTCAGCTTTGTGTAATAACACATCGCCGGAGGCGCAACCTCAGGGCCAATCATGCGCGCAGCCTGTAAAATCGTTGTCCCTTTAGGTACTTCGATTTCTATTCCGTCTATAGATACTTTTGGCATTTAAATATTTATTTCAAATCAAATTTTATTGGAATATTAAAAAGTACTTTAACCGGTTTCCCATCTAATGTACCGGGGTTCCAGCGAGGCATTGAGTTAACAACACGCAAGGCCTCTTTGTCAAGTGTGCCATCTCCGGAGCTTAATGCAACTTCAGGGTTAACAACCCGCCCTAACGAGTCAACAACAAACTTAACCATTGTACGGCCTGTAATTTTTTTCTTCTGTGCCTCTTTAGGATACTTTACACTTGACGCAATAAATTTCATAAGCTCTTTCATTCCACCCGGATACTCAGGCATTCTTTCAACAGGTCCGTACACTTCTGCTAAATCCTTCTGCGCAAATCCGAAAGAATTCAAAAACAACAATATGACAATTAAAAACCTCATTACACTTTTGCCAATTTATTCAACCTGTTATAATGGCTAACATCATTATACTTCTTACTCTTTGCAACATCAATAAATTCCTGTTTGAAATGGCGAATTGCAGCGGCTACCGGCCACGCAGCGGCTTCTCCCAAGGGACAAATTGTTTTCCCTTCAATCTTACTTTGTATATCCCAAAGCAAATCCACATCCGACTCAGTAGCAGTCCCGTCAAAAAATTTGTGTAATATTTTTTCCATCCACCCCGTTCCTTCGCGACAGGGAGAACATTGTCCACAAGATTCGTGATGATAAAAACGTGCAAAGGTGTAAAGATTTTTTACGATGCTGGTATCTTCATCCATCACAATAAATCCGCCCGAGCCTAACATGGTTCCCGTTAAAAATCCTCCGTCGCCTAAACTTTCGTAAGTCATTAAGCGTGGCTCTCCTTTGGCAGTTTTTAAAATTAATTCAGCTGGAAGAATAGGAACAGAAGAACCTCCGGCAACAACAGCTTTCAGTTTTTTTCCGTTGCGAATTCCACCGCAATACTCTTCGCTGTAAATAAATTCTTCAACAGGCAAACCTAATTCCAATTCGTAAACACCGGGCTTATTTATGTGACCTGATGCAGAAATTAATTTTGTTCCTGTAGATTTTCCGATTCCGATTTTCGCGTAAGCTTCTCCACCCTCATTCACAATCGGAACTACAGCGGCAATAGTTTCAACGTTATTTACTACTGTTGGACAACCCCACAAGCCTGCAACCGCAGGAAAGGGAGGCTTGATGCGTGGATTTCCGCGTTTTCCTTCGAGAGATTCAAGTAATGCGGTTTCTTCTCCGCAGATATATGCGCCTGCGCCGATTTGCATGTGCACATGATGCGAGAAATTTGTTCCTAAAATATTTTCGCCAAGCATGCCTGCAGCATACGCTTCTTTAATGGCGTTTTCTAAAATGCGGTATACGTAAAAATATTCTCCGCGAATGTAAATGTAAGAATCGCGCGCGCCCAATGCATATGATGCAGTAATCATTCCCTCAATAAGAGCATGAGGAATTTTTTCCATTAAGTAACGATCTTTAAAAGTGCCCGGTTCTGATTCATCGGCATTACAAACCAAATAGCGCGGAACGCCTTCGGGTTTTGCAAGGAAAGACCATTTTAATCCTGTAGGAAAACCCGCTCCGCCACGCCCTCGCAGGCCTGATTTTTTTACCTCATCGGTAACCTGATCGGGTGTCATGGTTTTTAAAGCTTTCTCCACCGAAGCGTAACCACCGTGTGCACGGTATACTTCGTAAGTATTTATTCCCGGAACTTTGTCGTTATGTATTAAAAGTTTTTTTTCCATTACCACTAAAGTGTATTATGATAATCTAAATCTGTATAACTTCTTTGTCTTCCTTCTGATTTATATTTTTCAATTAAAGAATCAACTTTTTCGTACGTAAGATTTTCGTGAAACGATGCGCCGCATTGCAACATAGGTGCTGTTCCGCAAGAACCTAAACACTCAACCGTTTTTAAAGTGAACATCCCGTCTTTCGTTGTTTGTCCGTCTTTAATGTTTAATTTTTTCTCAATGTATTTTACAATGTCTTCTGCTCCGCATAACCAGCAGGAAGAAGTGCGGCAAACTTCAAGTGTACATTTTCCCACTGGTTTTAAATTAAACATACTGTAGAAAGATGCTACTTCGTAAACTTCAATGGGTTTTATTTTTATAACCTCAGCAACGTAGTCCATTGCTTCGGGACTAAGCCATCCGCCGAATTCTGCCTGCGCAATATGTAAAATTGGAATTACTCCTGATTTCTTTTTGCCTTCGGGGTAGCGCGCTAAAATTTCCTGCGCGGCGGCCATTCCCGCATCGCTGAATTTTATTTCACTGCGTTTTTTCTTATCAAATTTTTGTGCTCCGTGAACCTGTGAACTCATTCTTAATTTTTAATTCTGCATTCTTAATTATTACGCATCTAACTCTCCGGCGATTACGTTCATGCTACTCATTGTTATAATCGCGTCACTCAAAAAACTTCCTTTTATCATTTCCGGGTATGCCTGGTAATAAATAAAACAAGGCCTGCGGAAATGCAACCGGAATGGAGTTCTTCCGCCATCGCTTACTAAATAAAACCCTAATTCTCCGTTACCACCTTCAACAGCGTGATAAACTTCTCCGGCAGGAACATCCGTTTCGCCCATCACAATTTTAAAATGATAGATGAGCGCTTCCATGTTATTATAAACTTCTTCTTTAGGCGGTAAATAAAAATCCGGGATGTTTGCATGCGTAGGGCCATCGGGCATATTTTTTAATGCCTGCTCGATAATCTTTAACGACTGCCACATCTCTTCCTGGCGCACCATAAAACGATCGTAAGTATCACCGCTGGTTCCTATAGGAACAATAAAATCAAAATCCTGGTAAGATGAATATGGATTTGCCACACGCACATCGTAATCAACACCTGCCGCACGTAAGTTGGGTCCGGTAAAACTATAATCCAACGCCATTTCCGCAGTTATTGGCCCGCAGTTAATGGTGCGGTCCATAAAAATTTTATTTCGCTCCAAGAGATTTGCAAATTCTTGCAATGCTTTAGGATATTCTTTCACGAAATTACGAATCTTGTCCCAAGTTTTAGCCGGAAAATCTTTATCCCATCCACCTATGCGGCCGATGTTTGTTGTTAAACGTGCTCCGCAAATATCTTCGTAGATGTCATAAATTTTTTCGCGCCATTGGAAAATATACAAAAATCCGGTCATCGCACCGGTATCCACACCGATAACCGAGTTACAAATTAAATGATCGGAAATACGGGCGAGTTCCATAATAATAACGCGCATGTATTCCGCGCGTTTAGGAATTTCCGCTTTAATTAATTTTTCAACCGTCATGTACCAACCCATATTGTTGATTGGCGATGAACAGTAATTTAAACGGTCGGTAATCGTTGTAATTTGCGCATACGGACGGCGTTCCGCTAATTTTTCGAAAGCGCGGTGAATATAACCAACGGTTGGAGTTGCTTCGTGAATAATTTCTCCATCCATCTTCAGCACGTTCTGAAAAATTCCGTGTGTAGCAGGATGTGTGGGCCCGAGGTTAAGGATTGAAAACTCTTTTTCAATTGTATCCTCAGGGAGTGGCAGCGCAGTATTTTTAATTTCTTTTTTGCTCATGCTGTAAATTTTTAACGGCCAAACATTTTATCACTCTTATCATCACGCGTTTGGTCTTCTAAAGGATATTCCTTGCGTAAAGGATAAATATCCATTTCATCTACATTTAAAATTCGTTTTAAGTTGGGATGGCCTTTAAATTTCACTCCGAAAAAATCATACGTCTCGCGCTCCATCCAGTTAGCTCCAGCCCATATATCAACCGCGGTTGGAATTTCAGGGTTGCTCATCGGGAAAAAAGTTTTTACACGGATGCGGAAATTTTTCGGCATGTTGTGTAAATGATAAACAACTCCCAAATGTTTTTCATCCGCAGTTTGAATGCCGGTTAAATCGGTAAGAAAATGAAAATTAAATTCGGGTTCTTCTTTTAAGAAAACAAGCGCCTCATGAATGTGTTCTTTATTGACAGTAAAAACGGGGAAGTCGTAAAGTAATTCGGCCGATTCGATGCTGCCGTGAAATTTTTCTTTAAGCTTAGTATATACAAGTTCTAAAAGTTCTTTCTTATCCATCTTATTCTATTCCGTAAGAGTTAAGCATGCGTTTATATTCATCGGAGTGGCGACGGCGGAACGATTCATTTTTTGCCAGCTCCTGTATTTTCATAATACCCTCGATAATTTGTTCGGGACGAGGAGGACAACCGGGAACGTAAACATCCACAGGAATAATTCTGTCGATACCCTGTAACACACTGTAAGTATCAAAAATACCACCGCTGCTTGCACATGCGCCAACCGATAATACCCATTTTGGTTCGGCCATTTGTTCGTACACCTGTCGTAAAGTGGGGCCCATTTTTTTTGCAATGGTTCCCATTACCATTAATAAATCTGCCTGGCGCGGCGAGAAACTAAGACGCTCTGCACCGAAACGCGCCATGTCGTAATTACTGGCCATGGTAGCCATAAATTCAATACCGCAGCAAGAAGTTGCAAAGGGTAAAGGCCAAAGCGAGTTAGCGCGTGCAAGTCCGATTACTTCTTCCAGTTTACCTGCAAAAAAACCGGGGCCTTCTAAACCCTCAGGGCTTTTGGCAATTTCAAGTTTTGTTCTTTTTATTAATCCTTTACCCATTTTCTCAGTTGTTGAGCTATAGAGTTAATTAATTATTGATTTTCTATTTCCTCTTTTCTTTAACTAATTACAATCTATAACTCATTAATTCCATAAATCTATAATTGATTATTCTTCCCACTTCAATGCTTTCTTGGCAATCATATAATAAAAACCAACCAATAATAATCCCACAAAAGTGAACATCTCTAAAATTCCGGTTAAGCCTAATTCTTTAAAATTAACGGCCCACGGATACATGAAAATTACTTCTATATCAAACAACACAAATAAAATAGCCACCAAAAAATATTTAATGGAGAAAGGTAAACGTGCGTTGCCATGTGCTTCGATTCCGCACTCAAAACTCTCTAACTTGATTTTAGTTTTGCGTTTGGGTCCCCAGGAGTGCGTTACAATCATTACAAATACCACAAAGCCTACCGCCACCATCAGCATTAAAACAATGGGTAAATAATCAACAGGAGAGTTTGTTGCCATGCTTTTGTTTTAAAATCCAGACAAATTTAACATCTCCTTTTGAAAACAGAAATTTTATTCGACAATTATAAGTTTATGGGTATAAATCGTCTTTTTAACATTCTCTGAAACCGCTATAACATAAACCCCCGGTGCCAATGAAAGCTTTAAAGGATACACTGTATTGGCAATGGAATTTATAGCTTGATTATAAACTATTTCGCCTACAGCAGAATATATTTTAACCTGATAGTTGAGGCTGTTGCCGAATTTTATATTTATAAACGACTGCGCAGGATTCGGATAAATATCTATTCCCGAACTGCTGTTTATCCCTTTAATCCCAATATTAACAACATTGAAACCCGCTGATGTAAAGGTATAATGGCACATCGAAGTATCAATGGTTTGTACGCTGTAAGTACCATTGGCTGTAACATGCAGGCATGAATTTGTTTCGCCTGTAAGCGGGCTGCCATTATAATACCATTGATAAGTTACTCCGGTTGTAGGATTACAACAAAGGGTATCGTTGATCTGAAAAACTATTGGTGCAGGAGGTGGAGGTATTACGGTAACTTTTACAGTTGAAGTTCCGACACAACCATTAATGTTATTCACCGTTACAGTGTACGTTTTAGTAACTACCGGTGCTGCTTTCGGGCATTGCCTGTAATAATTAGGTAACCCATTAATGGGCGCCCAGGAATATTGCGTACCGCCAAAAGCGCAAAGCTGAGCAGAGTCGCCTTTACAAATAGTTGTGTCGTTAGATATCGTAATTGTGGGGGCAGGTAAAACAGTAATGTACGAGTTAGTGGTTACACTATCTGCACCGGAATTATTTGTTACCACTAATTTAACCGGATATGTGCCGGGAGTAGAATAAGTAATTGTCGGCGACTGATTGTTTGAAGAAGCCGGTGTTCCACCTGTGAAAGTCCAGTTCCATGTAGAAGGTAAATTTGTGGAGTTATCATAAAAATTAACCGAATTGCCGTAACAAACGGTTGTTTTGTTTGATGAAAACGCAGCGGCAGGCGGTGATGTAGGTGCGGTATATGCATCAATTTCCCAAAGCCCGCGGCCATAAGTTGCTGCGCGAAGTTTTAAAGTAGAGATCTGAAATTCTAATTCATCCACAATAACATTTGGCAACCCGTTACTGTAAAAAATCCAGTTAGACAAAGTATTGTCTTTATAGTAAACACCGATATCTGTACCCACATATAAACCGTCGTTAGAACCCGGCCCGTAAGCAATACAATTTGCAGGAAGGTTGGGTAAATTACCTGTGATGTTTATCCATGTGGTACCGGCATTACTGCTGTAATAAACTTTATTACCTGCAGTATACCCGCCTATAGTTGCCCAAACTCTTTGCGGATTGGCAGGATCAACACATAAATAGGTAACCGGGCTATAGGGTAAAGCAACCTGGCTGAATGTGTTTCCGTTGGTAGTTACCCATACTTCACCGGCTTTTGCAGCATAAACATAATTACTGTTTGAAGGCGCAACTGCCAGGGCAATGAAACTTCCACCCGATGTTACAGTACTAAGTGTTGAAAAACTTCCTCCTGCGTTAGTTGACCTGTAAACCTGAGATTTACCCACATACAATGTGTTATGATTATTCGGATCGATTACATAAGGTGTAACCCAGGCTCCGTTTTCATTTACACCTGTACCCCCTGTACCCACTATTCCGTTGAAACTGCCACCTGTGTTTACCGATTTATTTATTGAGCCGTTATATTGCTCTCCGTAAACAACTGTAGGAGTGGTCGGGTCAATAGCACACTCCATTCCATCACCACCCAACACATAATTTGTAGTTGAACTTCCCTGGTTGGTTAAACTGCAACCGTTATCCTGCCATCCGGTCATTGTATAATTTTGATTTGATTGAGAAACACCCAGCCGGTATTGTTCGCCAATTTGTAATCCGGTGCTCGACATACCCCAGCTGGTTCCTCCGTTGGTGGTTGAAAATAAACCTCCGTCACACCCGATATAAATATTGCTTGAATTTCCCGGGAAATATTCTATAGCATGGCAATCTGCATGCACATAAGGTTTTCCTCCACCGCCGTACCAGTGAGTAAATAAACTGAATGAAGTTCCGCCATTGGTACTTTTCCAGGTATTAACACCACCACAAATTACTTCATTGGCGTTGGTTGGATTCGCCGCAACTATTAAATCATACCATGCCTGCCCGCCTGTATCATTACCACTCGGACTCCATCCCAATAAGTTTGGTGATGAGCAAACTTTAGTAAACGAAACACCTGAGTTTGTTGATTTATAAAATCCAGCAAAACCGTAACTTGGCGTAGCGCCTTGTCCTCCTAAAACATAAACCGCTGTAGGATCGGCGGGTGTTACCGCCATAGCAACACGGCTTATGGAATTACCGTTTGGCGCAGGAAAATTTACATTTGACCAAGTGGCGCCCGCATTAGCTGAACGGGTAAAACCACTACCACATGCATAAATAGTATTATGATCGCCCGGCTTAAATTTTAAGTCTTTATAACCTCCGGATTTTACATTGAGCCAGTTAACTCCCGCATCCACACTTTTATACACACCGGAGCCTGTTGCCGCGTAAAGAATTTGTGTGTTAGTATAATCAATCAGTACACAATTTACATTACGCATCTGGCTTACATTATAACTTAAACCCGTAGTGTTCCAGGTTAATCCGCCATCAATACTTTTTAAAAGGCCAATGCTGTATGTATCTGTAGCATCACGATCGCCGGTAGACAAATACATAATGTTACTGTTAGTGGGATCGATAGCTAAATGCGCAGCGCCAAGGTTTGCCAAATGATCGTTTACAACAGTCCAACTTGCGCCAGAGTTTGTGCTTTTCCATAAACCTCCTGCAGGCGAACCAACCCACATGGTTGAAGGAGTAACCGGGTCGAACGTTATAAAGCACAGCCTTCCCGCACCACCACCATTGGGAACACCACTTGAAGGGCCGATATATTGCCAGGTAGCGGTAGCCTGTGTAGAATTGTTTTGCCTTTGGTTATTTTTATTTTCAAACTGCGCATGTGCTTTTTTCCATTCAGTAAAAACGAGCATCGGGTTTGGTACACGGCCGCTTGCATCTACGCGCGTACTCATCATATACTCCCAGCGTTTAAATTGCTTCCAACCCTTTCCTTTCTCTGTATGGTCCCTGTTTTTCCAGTACTCCTGAAAAGCAGCTTGTTTTTGTTGCAATGTTGCATTGGGGTCGTCAAGAAGTTTTGCGTAATCGTTTTCCTGCTGTGCAAAAAAAGCAAAGGCTGCAAACTGCAGCCCTGCTATGATGATTAATTTTTTCATGATATATTTTTATTCTACAATTATTCGATATACTTGTTTTCCGAAAGAAGATGAAATCCGAAAGGTTAAAACTCCTTTGATTTCAGCTGCTAATGTAATTGTTTTTTGTAACTTACCTCCATCCGCTTTTATTTTATCCTGGTAAACCAACTGGCCAAGGGCGTTGTGTATTTCCATATTATAGGTTTCTGTATTTCCCGAAGGGATTTCTATTACAAAACTGCCATGATTAGGATTCGGGTAAATACTTAACTGAATGTTACCCGAATTCTTTATTAAACCCGTGCAGCCACTAACAGTAATTGTTTCTGTAGCTGTATTTACACAAGCGTTAGCATCCGTACCGCTAACCGTATAAGTTATAGTTACAGTTGGATTGGCCGTTACATTTGCACCTGTTGTGGAGCTTAATCCAGTACCGGGGCTCCAGGTATATGTTATACCCCCGCCGCCGCCGATACTGGTAGAATTGCCTATACAGATTGTATCCTGTACCGCGGTTGCTGTGATACCCGGCAAGGCATTTACGTTGACAACTGTTGTGGCTGTATTTGTACAAGTTCCGTTATCGCCGGTAACTGTATAAGTTGTAGTTATTGCCGGATTTACAATTACCGAAGAGCCCGTTTGTCCTCCCGGATTCCATGTATATGTTGTTGCACCACCTGCATTTAAATTTGCAGGGCTACCCGCACAAACAGTCCCGCCTGCTGCTGCGGTTACATTTGGTAAAGTATTTACTGTTACTGTAGCGGTATTTGCCGCATTGCAGGATCCGGAAGAACCTGAAACTGTGTACACCGTTGTTGAACCCGGACTAACATTAATACTTGAAGCGGTTGAGCCCGTACTCCACGTATAGGTGGATGCGCCACCGGCTGTTAACGTTGCGGTTGAGCCCGCACATATTGCCGTGCTGTTAACGGTTACTGTCAGGTTGGCAACAACTGTTACTGTTGATGTTGATGTACTGCTGCAAGAACCACTTGTCCCCGTTATTGTATAAACTGTTGTGCTTCCGGGGTTGGAAGTTACACTTGCGCCCGTTGTCGCGCTTAATCCTGTGCCGGGACTCCAGCTATATGTAGTGGCACCCGAAGCATTTAAAGTGGTCGGGTTTCCTGAACAAATAGAAGCAGAATTTACATTGACGGTTGGTGTTGGATTTACCGTAACCGTTGATGTACTTGTACCTACGCAACCTCCTGTGTTACCCGTTACTGTATAAACCGTTGTTGAAGAAGGCGTGACATTTATACTTGAAGTAGCTGCTCCTGTATTCCAACTATAACTCATAGCACCTGATGCTGTTAAGGTTGTTGTTGCGCCTGAACAAATAGTGGAGTTGTTTACTGTTACGGTTGGATTAGTGTAGACATTCACCGTTGCTGTATTGACACCACTACATCCGTTATTGGTACCTGTAACTGTATAAACAGTGGTTGATGGTGGTGTAACACTTATACTTGCGGTTGCCGCACCGGTACTCCAACTATACGTTGTAGCGCCGCTTGCTGTTAATGTAGCTGTAAAGCCGGCGCAAATATTGGCTGTATTCACGGTAACCGTTGGTACAGGAGTTACCGAAACAGAAACTGTTTTGGTAGCTGAGCACCCCGCCGTTAAACCGGTAAGTGTATACGTTGTACTTGACACGGGATTTATACTCACCGTGCTTGTAGATGCTCCGCCCGGCGACCATGTATAATTAGTTGCACCTGTTCCTGTAAGAGTTGTGCTTTGCCCCGCGCATAATGTGGATGAAGCTGCGGTTGCAGTAATAGTTGGTGTTGCATTCACGCTAACCGAAACTGTTTTACTGGCTGTACAAACTCCTGTAGCACCCGTAACTGTATACACTGTTGTTGTACCGGGTGAAACACTAACTGTACTCGTGGTTATTCCTCCGGGAGTCCAGGTATAATTGGTTGCACCGCCACCGGTAAGTGTTGTGCTTTGGCCCGAACAAATAGTTGGGGCGGATGCGGTAGCCGTAACTGTAGGCGTTGCAGTAATTGTTATGGTTTGTGTTGACGGAGTACTTGAACCGAATCCGTTTGTGGCAACGAGACTAACTGTATATGTTCCGGCTGCAGTATAAGTAACAACCGGGTTTTGTACAGTTGAAGTTGCGGGTGAACCGGCCTGGAAATTCCAACTCCAGGAAGTTGGTGAATTAGTTGATGCGTCTGTAAATGTGATACTCTGCCCTGTACATTTTGTTGCGGGAATTGAAAATACCGCATTTGGCGCGGCACCGCTACCCGAACCGGCAATATTTATATTGTCAAGATATAATGCCTGGCCATAATGGCCGCGGTTTTGAAAAGACACCATCACATTTCCCATCCCCGCATAGGCGTTGAGATAAACAGTATCCGTTCTCCATTGCGCAGCAGTGGGTGTAAATATAGCCGTTGAATAACTTGTTGCTGTACTGGCAAGTGTCGGACCGCCTTTTACATAAACCTGGTTCCATGTTATTCCGCAATCAGATGAAACCATTACAGCCAACGTATCATTATACTGAGGTAATGTAGGGTCTATAGTTGCATAAGCAACATCAAAATATAATTTGATTATAGAGAATCCCCCGAAATTATATTTGGGCGCACGCATTTCATCGCGCGAACCGGTTGCATCCAGATTGTAATTATCATAATAAGTCGAAGCCGTGCTTCCTTTTCCTACTGTTGCACTCTTTGTCCACATTAAACCATCTCCCTTATCATCGTAATTCTGCCAGTTTGTTGGAGGGAAAGTCGCTCCCTGAAAACCTTCTACCAATGGCAAGGCATTTACGGGAGAAACTGTGATGTATAACGTTTTTGTAGCCGTGTTGCTTCCATTGCCGTTCGTTGCAGTAAGTTGTACACTATAAGTACCCGGTGTGTTATAAACTATTGATGGATTTTGTATCGTTGAAGTTGCCGGTGTTCCGGATTGAAAAGTCCAGTTCCAGGAAGTGGGACCGAAAGTTGAAAGGTCTGTAAAGTTAACCGTCATGCCTGCACAAATATTTAATTTGTCTCCCGCAAAATTAGCAATCGGCGCCTGCGTTCCGTTATTTACTAAATCAGCTTCCCACATTCCTCTTCCGTAAGTAGCCGCACGAATTTTTCCTGTCGGATAAAAAATAGCGAGGTCATGTACAGAAACATTCGGTAAACCGGTATTATACAGCGACCACGAAGCCTGCAATGAATCACGATAATAAATACCGATATCGCAACCTACATATAAGCCGCATTTTGTGTTATTCCAGTACGTGATACAATTTACAGGAAGGTTCGGTAAACCGGTCGAGTAATTTGCCCACGTAGTTCCTCCATCGGTTGAATTGTACACTTTATTTCCTGTAGAATACCCTGAAAAGGTTACCCAAACGCTGTTAGGGTCATTATTTTTTACTGCAACAAAAGTCATTTTTGCACTTCCTACGGGAAGTGTTCCGGTAATATTTGTCCATGAAGTTCCGCCATTAGTAGTTTTCCATAATATGGTTCCACCCTGTATTACATAAATAACAGATGAGTTGGAAGGCGCCACCTGAAACTCGGTTACCGGGTTTGTACCAGTTAAATTACCAATCTGGCTCCAACTGGTTCCCTGATTGGTGGATTTAAACATTTGAACGAGACCACCATATAAAGTATTTGCCGTAAGAGGATCCTGGTGCCAGGGAGTATTCCATGCGCCAGTGCCACTCAAACCTGTAGTAATACCCGTCCACGAAGCGCCTCCGTTGGTTGACCTGTTAAAGGAACCCTGATATTGTTCTCCGTACATTACAGAGTTATTACTCCAATCAATAAATGCTGACATACCGTCGCCGCCCATTGTACGACTCCATCCCCCGGTAAATATATTGGTGCCATTATCCTGGTGGCCGGAAATAGCTAAACTATAAGTAGTTGTTGAATTACCCATTTTATATAACTGGGCAATGTTCATGGTTCCGTTAATGGCTGAGAAAGAAGCACCGCTGTTAGAGGTATAAAAAATTCCTCCGTCGCAACCTATATAAATTGTTGTTCCGTTTTTGTATTCTATGTCGTGCATATCCGCATGTACAAACGGAGCACCTGAGCCTGTCCAATGTGCAAATAAACTGAAGGTTGTCCCACCATTAGTAGTTCTCCAAACGTTTACTCCTCCTACACACACTTCATTAGCATTTGTGGGAGAGGCAGCTATAGAAAGTGTATACCAGCCTTGTCCGCCTGATGCCGCGTCATTCCCGTTACTTGCCCATCCTAAAAGATTAGGTGTAGAAGAAGTAAGCATACCTGTAAATGATGTTCCGCTGTTGGTTGACCGGTAAAAGCCCTGAAAACCATAATTAGAAGAAAGGCAGGATACTAAGTATACATAAGCGGGATTTGCCGCCGTAACAGCAATAGCAAACCTGAACGCACTCGCGCTGGAAGGAAGTCCTGTAGCTGCTCCGCTCCAGGTTGCACCACCATCAGTTGATTTATAAAAAGTGGTTGTTCCCAAACCATACATCTGTGTTGAAACAGCATATACTGTTGTAGTATCGCCGGGTTTATATTCAAGATCGGTATAAGATCCGGCGGCCCCGACCAAATTCCAGGTAACACCTGCATTTGTAGTACGATATAAACCAATATTAGATGCGGCAAAAAGTACATTTTTATTTAAGGGGTTGGCAAGTAATTTATAAATGCGGCGACTTTGATTAGTGGTCCAAACCATTCCGGTTGTACTCCACGTACTTCCGCCATTAGTTGATTTTAAAACTCCTATACTATAAGAATCATTCGCATCCGCATCGCCGGTAGCCAGATACATGTTCTGAGAATTGGTTGGATCCCATGCCACGTCAGAGCATCCAATCGGAGAAAGAAAATCCGTATTGGTTGTCCAGGTACCACCATTATTAGCGCTGCCCCATAAACCTCCATCAGGAGTTGCCACCCAAAGCCCATTAGCTACAGAAGGGTCAAATCTTACATTATTAATACGTCCTGCATTACCGCCCGTAGGATCACCAAAAGGGCCTAAAGGCTGCCATGTACTGGATTGTATGGAATTATTTCCCTGCCTGTTTTGAGCATTTTGTTGTTTATATATTTGAAACTCTTCAACAGCCCTGAATGCCTGTGATTTATCTCCCGAAGGATATACGCGGGGTTCCATATAATACTCCCAACGTTTGTACAATTCGTAACCACCAAGTTCCTGTTCATCCCCATCCCCAACCTTGCCTTTTCCTTCCGTTTTTTCTTTTGCTTCACGGGCAAGTTCTTTCCGGAATTTATTGAAATGTTTATTCAACCTTTTTTGGGTTGTATAAAAATTTTCATTGGGGTCCTGAAAATTTAATTTATTCGTTT
>DATMMV010000004.1:0-4712 GCA_035569635.1 Bacteroidia bacterium
ACCGTACAATAATATTCTAAAAAAAGTATCGGTAAAATAAAAATATTACCATGAAAAACAGAATAAAATTTCTTTTACTTTTTTCTCTCCTTTTTTGTTTAAAAAGTGTCGGGCAGAAACCCGGTGATAAAAAAGTGTTAAGCGATAACTCTACCTTTAAAGGTAAGGTTGAGTTATGGAGAGAGAAAAAAGTTCAACGGCATGAAAAAAGAATGGAAAAACGTCATGAGCGGAGAGCTCGCAGGAAAAATACTACCGTTGTGGATATTCACACAAAAATTCAAAGAAAAAAGACCCGACGGGGAAAAAACAAAGCGAAACCGGTACCGGCGTCTTAAAAGGATTAAAACAATTTAAGCAGAAAAAGTATGCCAAAACAGAAAAACAAACTTAAAGGTTACCCACACTATCCGGACAATGAAGATATCTACAACAGAGAGAAAGAAGAAAAAGATATAGACCCTGAAAATCCGGAGAAATTTAAAACGCCTAATGAAAAACCTGCCAAATTAAACGAGAAAAACTTTACTGATGATGTTTCGGGAGGCGATTTAGACATACCCGTACCGGATAACGCGGAAAATGATCCTGCAAATGAAGATGAGGAAAACAGTTATTACAGTTTGGGAGGAGACGAACACAATGAGCTTGAAGAAAACAGAGAAGATTAATGTTTGACGAGGAATATATTAAATAACGGCGTTGCATTGTGCCTGGTACTTATATTGGCTTATCACTCATCGAGTGCGCAAAAGCATGATACCTTAGGCATTTACAAAAAAATAAAAGAAATTGCCTACAAACATAAACTTACCATATTTGTTTATAATGCAATATTCGTTGATCCTCAACCAAAGGAATACCCCACTTTACCCGCAACAAATGGTGAAGGAAAAATTGTAAATCCATATTTAAAGTACAATGGCCGTAGTATAAGAAAAGTTAAGATACTAATATATGATCCCTTTGGCTACTCTGTAACAGACACCGTTCCCGGAAAAATTAATATTACTCAAAAATTGGGTAATCGTGCTCACATAACCACCAGGCAGTGGGTAATAAATAACAAACTTTTATTTAAAACCGGGGATACAGTAAATGCTCTTTCCCTTAGCGAAACGGAAAGATTACTTCGTCAATCACCTTATATCAACGACGCGCGGATTTATATAAGCGGAATTGAAAACTCAGATAGTGTTGATGTAAACGTGATAGTGCAGGATAAATGGCCTGTTACTGTTCCCGCGGAGATTACAGATGTATCAAGTAATGCGCGATTCAGAAATCAGAATCTTTTTGGTTCAGGCCAACAATTTGAACAATATGCAAAATTTACAAGGCCTGACAGAATGGATTACGCAGGTTCTTATATTATTTCAAATATTGATCGCACTTATATATCCTCCCAATTATATTATCAAACAAACAATGACGGCACGGTTGCCGGAATTACTTTTGACAGGCCATTTTATTCTCCATTGGCAAGATGGGCAGGCGGCGCTTCAGCAAACAGCTCATGGAGTGTTTATCATTACAAAAACCCGGCTGATGGTTCAGATGAGCATACAAATCTGAATAATTTATGGTATGATACCTGGTTAGGGAAAAGTATAAAAATAAGTGATAAAAAAACTTTTTTCCATCAAAGTACAAATATAATTGTAGGAGGAAGATATTATGGGAATTCATTTCAAAACAGGCCATCATTTGCTGTTGATACTCAAAAAACAAATTTAAATACTTGTTCGTTTGTAGGCAATGTAAGTTTTTCGGTACAGCAGTTTTATAAAGACAAATTCATTTATCGCTTTGGCGCTAACGAAGACGTTCCTGAAGGGATAATTATACAATTTCTATATGGTGCAGTAAAAAAAGAGTTTTCGCTGATAAAGTATTATAACGGAGTAGAGTTTGCAAGGGCCAAGCATTTTAACTTCGGGTATTTGTCGGCCACAATTTCTTACGGTATGTTTTTCAATAATTATATTTCCAATGATATTACAACCAACTATCGTTTATATTATTTCAGTGATCTTTTCCGTTTGGGAAAATGGTATATAAGGCAATTTATCAATTACAATCTTACATACGGAATAAATAAATTACCAACAGAGAAAACTACCCTTACATCAGATGATTTGTACGGCTTTAACAGCGGAACGCTGAATGGCAATACAAAAATGGTACTGAATATTGAAACTGTTGCCTATGCTCCGTATAATTTGATTGGTTTTAAATTTTCACCGGTACTGTTGGCCGGAATGGGGATGATAGATAATCAGCAAAACAATCTTCTCAAAAGTAATCTGTATCAGGGTTATTCTCTTGGCTTAATGGTCAGGAATGAAAATTTACTCAGCAGTACTTTTCAGGTTTCAGTTGGTTTTTATCCGTTTTTACCCAATGGAGAAAGCAATGTTTTTAAATATAACCCTGTAACCAGTTTTACATTAAGGGTAAGAAGTTTTTTGGTTTCGAAACCATCTTTTGTAGACTTTTAATTACTTTGCGCTATCCGTTTTTTCTTCTCTTCTTTTGCTTTTTTTCTTTCTTCTCTCCGCTCCTTTCTTGTTTTTTTATCTTTGAATAAGCCACGTAACAAAAAACTATGTTTAGCTGCTTCCATATTCTGACTAAATCCTCCTGATCCGTGCTTTAAATTAACAACGGTTTTATCCAGATTGTCAGCAAAAGCCGTATCCATAAATAATTTCCCTATCGTTCCCCTACCCGCCCGAATATTATCCGTTATGGCAGAAAGGTTTCCTGTAATATTGGCCGCGTTTTCTCCCGTTACCTGCAATTTTGTCAATATATCGTCCACGCTAATCGGCATTGTTGTCAAAATATAATCATTATCCTGAATTATTTTTGCGTCACTGGTTCCCGGAATAATAATTAATATTTTGTTCCCCATTAGTCCATCGGAACCAATAGTTGCCTTTGCATTCTTTTTAATAAATTTGCGGGTAGATTCATCTATGATCAAACCTACTTCTACTGTGGAATCGGTAGATATCTCTATGTCTTCTACCACACCCACATCAATACCGGAAAGCCTGACATTATTTCCCACCTGTAATCCCCTGACATCTTTAAATATTCCGTTTATTCTGAATGTTTCATTAAACAATTGCTGCCTTTTACCAATATAGTAAATGGCAATTATAAATAAGAACATCCCGGTAGTGATGAATATTCCCAATTTTATTTTATTTCCCGAATTCTTTTTCATGATAACTGATTTTTATTCAAAAAACGAGCGCACCCATTTATCTTCCGATTTTTCCAACTCGTTAAATATTCCTTCAGCATAACACATGCCGTCTTTCAGAATGATCATTCTGTTAGCCACTATTTTAGCGCATTCTATATCGTGGGTTATTATTACACTTGAAGCAATATATTTTTTTTGCATTTCAATTATGAGATTGCTTATTTCTTTTGAAGTAATGGGATCTAACCCGGTAGTAGGTTCATCATACAATATAATTTCAGGCTTTAATATGAGTGTACGCGCCAGGCCGATTCTCTTCCGCATACCACCCGAAAGTTCCGAAGGCATTTTATCAATTGCATCCGCAAGCCCAACATTCACTAAAACTTCCTCTACTATTGAAGTAATCTCCTCTTTTGATTTATCATGCGAATCCCTGAGTGGAAATTCAAGATTTTCTCTCACAGTCATAGAATCATAAAGAGCAGCGCTTTGAAATAAAAAACCAATTCTTTTTCTGAGCTTGTTAAGTTCTTTAATGCTAAGAATTGAAATATCTTTTTTGAGAACCTCTATTTTTCCATTTTCGGGCTCAAGTAATCCGATAAGACACTTTATAAGCACTGATTTTCCACTACCCGATTTTCCAAGTACAACAAGATTTTCACCTTTTTTCAGCCACAAGTTCATATTCTTAAGAACTTCTTTTTTCCCGAATGAAATTTTCAAGCCCTCTACTTCAACAATAATTTCTCCTTCGGGCCTTCTGCATTCGGGGGATGTTACAAGCGTATCGGGTTCTTTATCCATAGTGTTAATCAAAAAGGCTGGTTATTTGAACAGCTATCATATCAATAATAAAAATCAATAAAGAAGCTATTACAACCCCTGAATTTGCCGCCCTGCCAACACCTTCAGTGCCGGTATTGGAGTTATATCCTTTATAACAACCTATGATTCCAATAGCAAATCCAAAAAAGAAAGTTTTATAAAAAGCAGGCAAAAGGTCCATAAAATCCAATTTTTGAACAACCTGTGTAAAAAATAACTGAATGTTCACATCTCCTTTAATATTTACTCCAATATATGAACCATATAATGCGATTCCATCCGCAAACAAAACCAATACCGGTATCATGAATGTTGTGGAAAGTATTTTTGTTACCACTAAATATTTAAACGGATTAATTCCGGAGGCTTCCATTGCATCAATTTGCTCGGTTACTTTCATTGACGCTAACTCTGCTCCCATTCCCGAGCCCACTTTTCCTGCACATATTAACGCTGTAATTACAGGCCCGATCTCTCTTACAATAGAAACGCTCACCATCGCAGGCAACCACGATTCTGCACCAAATTGCGATAACGTAGGGCGAGATTGTATAGTGAGGACAAGCCCCATGATAAATCCTGTAATACCAACAAGTGGTAAAGACTTGCAACCTACATTATAACATTGCCTAATCAGTTCGCTAAACTCATAAGGTGGTTTAAA
>DATMMV010000005.1:0-16566 GCA_035569635.1 Bacteroidia bacterium
CTTTTTTTACACTTTCGTAACTGTGGTCGCCGTCTACAAAAAATAAAACATTTCCGCTTGGTTTTTTCTCATTGTAAATTTCAATAGAACGCACAAGTCCGTCTGCCTGGTGCAGAGTCACTTTATCAATACCTTTTACCATTTTACCCCTTTTTTTTTGCGGATGTTCGTTGTGAAAAACATCGTCCGGCAAATCAATGGAGTGAATGTGACTATCAATTTTAAAAGTATTGATTACTTCGTAAAAAATACGCGCTGATTTACCAATGTTGGTGCCCCATTCAAAAATTAGTTCGGGCTTAAAGCGACAAACTGCAGAAGTCATCAACATTAATTCGTTCAACGGAAAAGGATGAACGCCCGCAATCGGGGCGAGACGATTGAGAATGAACTCGGATACAATCCAGTTGTTCACTTCAAACTCTGCCGAGTTTAAATTAAGTGCCGGGTCTTTGTATTCAGTTTTTTTTAAAAAGCTTTTTAGCATTATATTAATTTTATTTTATGAATTTTTGTTTTACTCTCTGCCAAATAGGTATTTTGCCTTTGTGTAAAATTTCCGAATAAGTAAAATCAAGCTTCTTTTTATCAGGATCCCTTAATTTAACTTTTTCTTTTTCAACCCAGTCAAGCAGCCCTGTAAAAACTATTTTTCTTAAGTCCCAAACATCCGTATAGTTTGTTCGTATGGTTGATTCAGGGTCATCATAATAATTTACAAGAGGCTCTGATAAATAAGTGAAAGGAATTCGTGTGGCTATTCTCAGCCATAAAACATAATCTTCAATGGCTTTGTATTCTTTTCCTTCGGGAAATAAAGAAATTTGCTCAAGTGTTTTTTTACTAACCAGTACAGAACTGCAAACAATATAATTTACAGATATGAGGTCATTAAAGGTGATTGTATTTTTATTGTAGGATAAGTAAGCCCCTTCTTTTTTTTCTGCAGTAACACGAAAGGCATTGCACGAAGAAGCTTCCGTTCCGTTTTCTTTTAAAGCTTTTAACTGAAGTTCAATTTTATTCGAAACCCATTCATCATCACTATCTAAAAAGGCAATCCATTCCCCTTCAGCAACTTTAATTCCTTTGTTTCTTGGAATGGATGGCATGCCGTTTCTCCCGCAGTCGAGCCACTTTATTTTAGAATTGTTTAACTCAGTAATAATTTTTTGTGAATCATCATCCGATCCATCGTCGCAAATAATAATTTCATGTACAGGATAAGTTTGTTTCAGCACGCTGTGTATCGCGCGCAGCAAAGTGTTTTGCCGGTTATAAGTCGGTATAATAACACTTACTTTATCCATTCAGGGCAAATGATTTTTCAATTTGTTCATTATAATCACCCATCCATTTTTTTAAAAGTGTTTGTTCACTTTCTACATCGGCAACCATAAATCCGCTGAGATACTCAAGCGTTGCTTTACGGCATTCTTCTTTGCTGAGTGATTTAGTTTTGTGTGCAATTACTTCGAGATTATAAGTATCTAAATAACGTACCTGATTTATTTTTTGTATTTCGTAACCATACAACTCTAAAAACTTTTTTAATCGCTTGGCACTGTACCCTTCGTAATGAACAGCCCAATGTGCTTCCTGAGAGCCGAAGATGTGACGCAGCCCTACTGATTGCACTTTATTACTTGCAAATAAACCTAGAACTGCTTTCGCGGTAATTTCAAAATCCGGAACTTCAATATGTACAACGCCTTCGTTCTTTAACCATGAATTCCACGCAGCCAATGAAGCACAGGCTTGTGCTCTTGTAAAGTGTTCGAATACGTGATGCAAACGTACTTCGTCAATGGATGAAATTTGATATCTTAATTCAAACAAATTTGCAAACTGATCTGCAACGCTCGTTTGCTGAACACTATGTTCGCTCAACGGATAATCAATATTTACGTAACCTTCAAAATACCTTTGTCCGCAACCTAAATGTAACTTCATCGTAATTATTTTATAATACTTCTTATTAATTGTTTAAACAGCTGCATTCTCGACGGAGGTAAAGTGATTTTTGCTTCGGGGACAACCAAATTTTCGTGACAAACTTCTTTTAAAGTAATTACTTCCTGAATTTTAAAAGGCTTATCCCACTCGAAGCCTTCCATCAGTAAAAGCAATAAATCATTTACCAGAGCAACATGACCTTTTTGAATGGAGATATTAAAAAGCTGTTGAACCACTTTAAATTCCTGAAGGCCTGATTTTTCTTTCTTCATGTATTTCAGGCAGCCATTGTCATATTTCAAAAAATTAATATGCACATCAAAATTATAGAGATAATCGTAGTACACCAATGGGTATTCGAAATAACCTTTGTTTGAAACGCGAAAAATTTCTTCTAAAAAACCGGGAACATCTTCTATATGTTCTAAAACGTGTGAGCAAATAACATAATCAAACTCCTTGTCATCAAAAGGAAATTTCTTTCCGTCGTAATAAATTATTTTTTTATCGGTAGATAATTTTTCTCCATGTCCAAATTGAGCACTACGGTCTTTTTCATTTTCGTACTGTAACTCCAGCAATACATCCGACCGCAGGTGAGGATGCGCGCCCGGGCCGATTTCAAGGACTTTGTCTGTGGGAGCAATATTTTTTATTCGTTCGGAAAAAAACATTTTATTTTTTTGTAATGACAGTGTTCATCTGGTTAATTAATAATCCGCTCTTGGTATTAATAATTCTTTCGTCGCCGGTCAATGTGCTTACATCCGAAATGGTGATGAAGCCCGCGTCTTCCACGTATTGTATTACTCGTTTATCGGAAGAAAGGCCTACAACAAGTTTGTATTGACCTTCGGTATAAATAATTTCCGAATTTTTAAATACAACTTCATATTCTCCGCTTTGCATATCCTGCGGAGTACTCCACGTTGTTTGTAAAGGCATATCCAACATAGTGGAAACACCAAGTGCAATAACAAAGCCCTGTGTAGGTTTATTTATTTTGAAAAACAAACGGACCTGAAAATATTTTCCTACCGGAATTTCAGAAACAGGTTTAGCGTTTTCATCTTCAATTTGTAACTTGTATGCGTAACCGGAGATTTCATTTGAATCCCCGGGCGACAGAATTTCATAAGAAGAATTATGCGAAGCGTGTACTTCTAAATATTTTTCTATAACGGAATTTATTGGTCCTGACTGAATAAGACTTCCGTTCTGCAATAAAATTCCTTTGTTACAAAGTTTTTGTACGGCTTCCATATTGTGACTTACGAATAAAATAGTGCGGCCTTGTCCTGCCACATCATTCATTTTTCCAAGGCATTTTCTTTGAAAAGCGGCATCACCAACTGCCAATACCTCGTCCACAATTAAAATTTCGGGCTCTAAGTGTGCTGCAACGGCAAAAGCTAAACGCACGTACATACCGCTGCTGTAACGTTTAACGGGAGTATCTAAAAATTTTTCTACCTCGGCAAAATCAACGATCTCGTCAAATTTACTCTGAATTTCTTTTTTGCTCATGCCGAGAATAGAACCATTCAAAAAAATATTCTCTCTACCACTCAGTTCAGGGTGAAAACCCGTTCCTACCTCTAATAAACTTGATACACGGCCTGTTATTTCAACTCTTCCTGCACTGGGTGTTACAATGCGCGATAATACTTTGAGTAATGTAGATTTACCCGCACCATTGCGGCCAATGATACCAACCCGTTCTCCTTGTTTAATTTCAAAACTTATATCGTTAAGTGCCAAAAACTCTTCTTTGTTTGCAAAGGCTTTTGATTTTGTAAGATTGCTTATAGCTCCGGAAAGCGTTTTATACTTCTCAGCCTGTTCGTGTCTGAGAATATATTTTTTGCTGATATGTTCCGCTTTAATTACCGTTTCCATTTTAGCTTTTTTTCCATTGCATCACAAAATCATTCATAAAATATCCGTTGCCAATATCAAAGTCTTCCACCTTTGTAATTTTAAAACCCAGTTTAAAATAAAAATTTATTGATTTATAATTCTGCCTGTTCACTGTAAGTGTAATACTTTCCGGTTGATAAAGTTCCCTGAAAACTTTTTTAAATACGAATGTACCCAGTCCCGTATTTTGCTTTTCCTGTAAAATGTAAAATTTATGAAGGAAGTAATTTTTTTTATCCGGATTGCTTACAGAAATAAAACCGATTTCTTTGTTATCCTTTAAAACTAAATGAAAAACCTGCCCCTCTTCAGTTTGTTTTTGAAGTGCCGCCGCCGAATAAAGTTTGTTAAGCATATAATTTACCTGCCCCTGCCCGATAATGGGCACATAGTGCTTGCTCCAGATGTCCTCGGCAAGTTTTTCTATGCTTGCAAAGTCGTTTGGGGTTGCGGGTTTCAGGCTTGGCATACGAGAGCCAAATATACGGTTTTAATGCGTAATTTTGCGTTATGAGCCAAAGTGCAGACCATATCAATATACAGAACCGCAGGGCCTCGTTTGACTATTCTTTTATTGAGCGGTTTACGGCGGGGATTATATTGCGTGGTACCGAGATAAAATCAGTGCGGGCGGGCAAAGTTTCATTGGCGGACGGCTTTTGTTTTTTTAAAAACGAAGAGCTGTTTATTCGTAATTTGCACATTAACGAATACGATAAGGGTTCGTACAATAACCATCAGCCCATGCGTGAGCGGAAATTGTTGTTGAATAAGAGTGAACTTGAGAAGCTTGAGCGAAAACTAACAGATAAAGGCCTTGCCATTGTGCCGATAAGAATGTTTATCAGCGACAGCGGCTATGCCAAACTGGAAATAGCTCTTGCTAAGGGTAAAAAGAGTTACGATAAGCGCGAAGACATCAAGAAAAAAGATGTGGAGCGCGAAACGGCGAGGAGATTCTGATAAAATTAGCATTTCAACAATAAAAAGCTAACAACTTCTGTCCTTAAAATCGCTTTAGTAAAGCCTAATTTAAATAACTTTGAAAAAAAGCATCTAAATGACGAATAACAACCGGTCATCTTCCTTATGGGTATTGCTCAGTGTATTTTTCTTCTGGGGTTTTGTGGCAGCTTCTAATACCGTGTTAATCGGACTGTTTAAAAAGAATTTTGAACTCACCCAGGCACAAAGCCAATTGGTTGACCTTGCTTTTTACTTCTCGTATTTTGTAGGTGCCGGATTTTATTTAATTTTCTCTATAATGTTCGGCGATCCGCTGAATAAAGTAGGTTACAAAAAAGGACTTGTTGCAGGGCTTCTTATTTCCGCAATTGGTGCTTTATGTTTTATTCCCGCTGCGGGAAGCCAATCATTCGGTATGATGTTGTTTTCTCTTTTCACAATTGGTTTAGGATTTTCTTTACAGCAAATTGTGGCTAACCCGTATGTAATTGCATTGGGAAACCCCGAAACAGGTTCGCATCGTATAAGTCTTGCAGGCGGAATAAATTCTTTCGGCACAACCATCGGCCCTTTGCTTTTAGCTTACGCGCTTTTCGGAAGCGTTAAGGGAAGTGATAACGCCGTATTAAATTCTGAAATGGGAATTGACCCCGTGAGTGTAAACATTGAGCGAACTACCAATAAAACACAAACCATTAACGGCCCCATTTTTACTATAGAAAGAACCCACTCGGGCAAATTGCCTTATTATTACCTGGCTAATAATGCTGATTCGGCAGGACTTGCGGGGCAATACGAGTTTATGTCTTCAAAAAAATCAGGCGTGGTAATTGTTTATAACGAGAACTCCGCAAAGACCACGAAACAAGTGGAGATGTTGAAGAAAAATTACCCTTCTTCGCACATTCCTATTATAACTATCAATAATGAAACTTATATGCATCTTCTTTCTGCCATCAAAACATTAGATGGTGCCAGTATGAAATTGGATTTAATGGGTGTTGAAAAAGTAAAAATGCCGAGTATGATTCTGGCCGGAGCGTTTATTTTATTCGCGATTATATTGGGTATGTCTAAATTGCCAACCGTGAAAAATTCCGAAAAAATGGAAAAAGATATGGGTGCTTTAAAATTCCCGCAGGTTATTTACGGAATGGTGGCCATTTTTTTTTATGTGGGAACAGAAGTTGCAACGCAAAGTAATTTGCAGGCATTAATGAAACAGGAAAACTTTTTAGGGCTTGATGTGGATAAAACCGTGCATTATATTTCTTTATACTGGGGCTGTTTAATGATTGGGCGTTGGACAGGAGCTTTGCGTGTTTTTAATCTCGGTAAAACCACGCATTATGTAATGATGGTAGTTGTTCCGCTTATTGCATACAGTGTTATATTGGCAGTAAATTATGTAAAAGGAAGCCCGATGAATGATTTATTATATTTCCTTCCTTTTGTTTTTATTTTAATTGCAGGATTTTTTATTGCACAGGAAAAACCGGCTCGGACCATGATGCTATTCGGTGCGCTTGCCATGTTAATGATGCTGATTGGTTTATTTACCTCGGGGAAAGCTGCTATTTATTGTTTTGTAAGTTGCGGTTTGTTTTGTTCGGTTATGTGGCCTTGTATTTTTTCGTTGAGCACGGCAGGACTGGGTAAGTATACGACTCAGGCTTCTTCGCTTTTAATTATGATGATTATCGGCGGCGCTATTATACCTTTTGTACAGGGAAGATTAGCCGACAGCATGGGTATTCACGCTTCCTATATTGTTCCGTTGATAGGTTTTGCCTACTTAACTTTTTACGGTTGGGAAGTAAAATATGTTTTGCAAAAACAAGGGCTTGATTTCGATTCGCAAATTCAAAGCAATCATTAGTGAGGAAAATTTTTCTTGCCATATTATTTTTCTTGACCTTTTCGTTTTCTTACAGTCAAAAAACAACGCGTGTACTTTTTGTATTTGATGCATCTAACAGTATGAAAACCTTGTATGATGGCAAACCACGCATAGAGCATGCAAAAAACCTTTTTTATAAATTTTTAGACAGCCTCAACACATTCAAAAACTATGAATTTGCGTTGCGTTTGTACGGACATACAGTGAAATATCCGCCCGGGGATTGCAACGACAGTAAATTGGTTGTGCCTTTTGCAAAAAATAATATTCAGAAAATTAAAGATGTCGTTAAAAAAGTACAACCAACGGGTATTACTCCTATTGAGCATTCTCTTACACAAGCTGCCGATGATTTTCCTGATACAAAAACAATCAATACAATTATTTTAATTACAGATGGTATTGAAGAATGTAACGGAGATCCCTGTAAAGCCAGAGAAGAATTGCAAAAAAAGGGAATTGTGTTACGGCCCTGTATTATTGGCATCGGACTTACACCTGAGCAGGCAAAAGTTTTTGATTGTGTCGGGAATTATTTCAGTTACGAAGAGCCGGATGTATTTGTAAAAAGTGTAGATTACATAACTACTCAGGTTCGGAATAAAACCACCGCACAGATTAATTTGCTTGATATTTCTGCAAAGCCAACCGAGAGCAATGTAAATATGACTTTTTACAATGAACGCACCGGAAATATTATGTACAACTTCGTACACAGTATGAATTACAAAGGCTATCCGGATACAGTTGCGATCGATGAAACAATAAAGTACACGATTATTGCCAATACAATACCACCGAAGAAGGTGCAAGGAGTTACTTTAAATATCGGTACGCATAATGTAATTCCGATTGATGCTCCGCAAGGTGTCTTGGCAATTAACCGGGGCGGAGGCATTTATAATAATAACGACCGGGTGAAATGCGTCATACGTCAGAATAAGGAAATGCAAACCCTGCACACCATGAGTGTAAATACTAACGAACGATTAATTGTAGGTATGTACGATTTGGAAATTCTTACTCTGCCACGCACTTATATTTATGATGTAAATATTAACCAAACGCTTACCAAGCCTATTGAAGTTCCTGATGCGGGGCAGGTTAAAATCAGTTCTGTGGAATATGGAGATGGCTGTATTATGATGGAGAAAGGAAAGGAATTGGTATGGGTTTGCAATTTGTCGGGAAACAAAACCAGGCAAGAATTCAGCCTTCAGCCTGGTGTGTATCATGTTACTTTCAGGGGGAAATCATTAAAGCAATCGATTTATACCATCGAAAAAAAGTTTATTATAAAGGCTAACGAACAAACAATGGTAGAATTATATCGCTAATTTTGCAGAGTAATGGCAGAGACAAAAACAAAAGCATCACAGCCCATAGGAATTTTTGATTCGGGAATTGGCGGATTAACCGTTGCCAGTGCAATTGCAAAAGCCCTGCCCAAAGAACAACTTATTTATTTCGGAGACACGGCTCATTTACCTTACGGAGATAAATCGCCCGATTCAATTAAATATTACTCAATACGTATTGCCCAGTTTTTATTGCAGCAAAACTGCAAGATGATTGTTATTGCGTGTAATACCGCTTCGGCTTTGGCTTATGAAACTGTGAAAGATTTTATCGGAAATAAGATTCCGGTAATTGATGTGGTGGAGCCCGTGGTGGAAGAAATTGTAAAGAATAAAAAAATAAAACACGTAGGTGTCATTGCTACGAAAGGGACGATTAAGAGTGATATCTATGCAAAAAAATTAAAACATAAAAATAAGCACCTGCATGTTTCATCCCAGGCAACACCTCTATTGGCATCGATGATAGAAGAGGGTTTTTTTAATAATAAAATTTCACGAACTATTATTTTTGATTATTTGTCGCGCCCTAAAATAAAAAAGATTGACTCACTCATTTTAGCTTGCACACATTACCCTTTAATTCGTAAAGAAGTGGAAGATTTCTATAAAGGAAAAATAAAAATTTACGATAATGCCGAAGTCGTAGCAAAGAAGGCTGCTGAAGTATTAAAATCTAAAAAATTATTAGCCCCGAAGAAAAGTGCCGAACATCGTTTTTATGTAAGCGATTACACTAAATCCTTCGAAGAAAGTTCGCGTTATTTCTTCCCCTCTAAAATTAAACTCACAGAAGTTGCTATCTGGAAATAATCGTTTCTTTTTCCTATATTTGATTAACAGGATTAATTTTGGAAACAAATTATTTTACAAATAAGATTTGGCACGTCTGCGGGCTTGTTCTTATTTTATTTTCTTCCATGTCCTGTTTTGCGCAATCCGATACTATCTTTTTAAGTAAATCCTGGTTGAAATGTAAAAGGCACAAAGCAAGTTATTATCGCCTGGTATTTCCTAATGAAGGGGGTTATCTGGTAAAGGATTATTATATGAACGGAAACCCTGAAATGATTGCGGAATGCAAAAATGTAAAGATAGGTAACTTTGTGAAGAACGGAAAATGCGTATACTATAATAAAAAAGGAATTAAAACGGAAGCAGGGACTTATGATTATAATAAGCCGAATGGGATATGGACAACGTGGAAGAATAAAGGCCGCGATTCGCTGGTAGTAAATTACACTCCGGATACATTGATTTACGGAGGTTGGGAAAAACAAAATCAATCTTCTTTATTTGTACTTAATGTAAATTACCGGGCTAGATTAAATAAAGGTGTCTTAAGTTCAGGCAAGGGCCTGGGCATTGAACTGGGACTGAATTTAGGATACTTTATTTCACAAAAATTTTTACTCGCTCCTTTTTTAGGATGGGAAATGAAGGATATTTTCTGGAACACAGGTTATAGCAGTACTTACGTAAATGATTTTAACGCGGGTTTCAGCGCGCAGTCTTTAACAGGAAATGATTCAAGCCTGTCGATTGGTATGAAAAGGCTTTTTAATAATGGAACCAGTTTTCATGATGTTAATCAATACTTCGGATTAATGTTTCGTTTGCCTTATAGTTGGGCTCCCGTTTGTAAGATTTATATAGGTGTTGCTTCCCAGGAGTTAAAAACAAGCCTTTATACTATCAATATGCAACCTTATGTTTCAAGTGATAAATCTTATGATCACGATTATATCGGTGTATATCGTAAACTGAAATGGGGCGCAGAAATATTTTTGTTCAGTGGTTACAACCGGCTAGCCCATAGTGAACTTCCTTTGGCTGAAAGAAAAGGGCTTCGCCGACTCACTAATATATTGGCATTAAGTGTATATATGCAGTGTTTGGATACATATCATTCGACGTTTTCTTTTTCAGATGGTTACCACTATGTTTCTGTTTCGTTTGACAGGGTTATGAGCCAGGCCTTTTTAAATAAGTATAAAACTGAGTATGTGGTAGGGGTGCGGATATCTTATGGGCTTTTTTAAAGAACTCTTGCTATTTTTTCCTTCTAAAATTAAACCGACAGAAGTGGCGATTTGGAAGTAGAGTTTATTTGACTTCTTCTATATTTACTTGATAAATAACCCCCATTTTATTGTCCGGAATGTATATATCTGCGGAGTGTTTGCTTTCTTTAGATATAACAAAAATGCAGGGCTGTCTCATGTGAGGTTTATTACCCCAATTTTTTGCCCAGGTTCCTTCTGGCATTTCCCATGAACTTGCTTTTGAGCTTCCGATTGGTAATGTATATAAATTAGGGATGTCAGAGCCTTCATCCCAAGTCGTATAAATCAAATAGTTTTTAAATTTTAAAATGCCGTAACATCTTCCTGCGTCTTTATTTAATACTGTGCATTTACCGGATTTTAAATCAATTTTTAAAATTTGCCCGTTAGTTTTCTTATCACCAATACTTCCGCAATATAACAAGGAATCGTAATTTTCGTAATATAGCGCCGTAATTCCCGGTATTTTTTGAATTCCCAATTCACAAACTTCTTGGGTATTAATATTCAATTCGAATAAAACCCCTTTGTCAATTGCTGATATAATAATTGTACTGTCGTTTATCTTTGCAAGGTCGTATATAGATTGGGAGTGGTTTGAAAAATTTATTTGATATTTAAAGTTTCCGGTTTCTATATCGAAAATAACGAGTCTGTCAATATCAGCAATAAAGAGTGCTTCTTTTACTATACACATTCCCTTAGGGGAGTTTAATTTTGTATTTTTTGAAAAGACGTATTCGTTAGTGAATTTTTCAATATTCTTGTATTCTATAATAACACCGTTACTATCTTTTTTACTTGAGTTGGCCTCAGGTATTTCGGTGGATATGAAATAGGATTTCTTATGTTTTAAAATACTTTGATATTTCTTTCTATGATCGTTATTATCGTCGCCAAAATTGACAAATTCAAAATCTATTTTTAAGGAATTTTGGGAATGAGAAATATTACAAAAAAACGCAAAGAAAATAAATATAGAATATAATCTATGCATTTACCTCTTCACATATTGACTCTCGTAATATTTCTGGTAAGAACCAGAGGTAACATTGTTCAGCCATTCTTCGTTGCTCAAATACCAATCAACAGTTTTTTCCAGTCCTTCTTCAAATTGCAGGGAAGGTTTCCATCCCAATTCCTTTTGAAGTTTGGTACTATCGATAGCATAACGTAAATCGTGTCCCGCACGATCTTTTACAAAAGTGATGAGTTTTTCGTTGGCTCCCTGGCTACGGTTTAATTTTTTATCCATGATGCGGCAAAGCAAACGTATCACGTCAATATTGGTCCACTCGTTGTGCCCGCCAATGTTATAGGTGCTGCCGTGTTTTGCATTATGAAAAATAACATCAATGGCACGGGCATGGTCTTCTACAAAAAGCCAATCGCGGACATTTTCTCCTTTTCCGTAAATAGGAAGTGGTTTGTTATTTTTAATATTGTTAATGCAAAGCGGAATTAGTTTCTCCGGAAAATGATAAGGGCCGTAATTATTGGAACAATTAGAAATAACAACCGGCAATTTATAAGTGTCATAATAGGCACGCACAAAATGATCTGAACTCGCTTTAGAAGCAGAGTAGGGGCTATGCGGATCGTAAGCGGTAGTTTCGGTAAACATACCGGTATCTCCTAAGGTTCCGTAAACTTCATCCGTACTTACGTGGTAAAATAATTGAAATTTCGGAGAATTTTTAGCCGCATCCAGTAAATTAACGGTACCGATTACATTGGTAAAAACAAACTCAAGCGGATTTGTAATACTGCGGTCAACGTGGCTCTCGGCTGCCAAATGTATTACAGCATTAAAATGATGCTCCGAAAAAAGTTTATTTATAAAATTTGAATCCACAATATCACCCTTTATAAAATTATAATTGGGTTTACTTTCAATGTCACGCAAATTGGCAAGGTTACCCGCATAAGTAAGTTTATCTAAATTGTAGATTTGATAGTTGCTGTATTTGTTTACAAACAACCTTACCACGTGAGAACCGATGAAGCCAGCGCCTCCTGTAATTAAAATTTTCATTTAAGTAAAATATCTGTGTTAATCTGCAAAATCCGCGGTTCTATAAACTCCAATACATTAATTCTTTCATTTTCCCCCTGTACATCCCCTTAATATCTACGAGCACTCCTTTTTTATCCATTACAGATTTAAAGAATTTTTCGTCAAGATTTTTGTATTCTTTATGATTAACCGCAACAATAACACCATTGTATTTTTTACCCATTTTACTCAAGCCGAAACCGTATTCATGTTTCAATTCATCGCTGTCGGCATGTGGGTCAATAACATCTACCTTTACGTTATACGATTTTAATTCTTTAATAATATCCGCGACTTTGCTGTTACGGATATCACTTACGTCCTCTTTAAAGGTGGCGCCCATTACTAATACTTTACTTTTAGAAATATTTTTTCCTAAAGAACTGATGCGCTTCACTAAATTTTTAGCCACATAAAAGCCCATGCTGTCATTTACGTAACGTCCGCTGTTAATTACCCGTGCGTGATAACCTAACGATTCTGCTTTGTACGTTAAATAATAAGGGTCAACACCAATGCAATGCCCGCCGACAAGCCCGGGGAAGAATTTTAAAAAATTCCATTTTGTTCCCGCTGCTTCTAAAACATCGTAGGTATTAATTCCTATGCGCGAGAAAATAATAGAAAGTTCATTCATCAAGGCAATGTTCACGTCGCGCTGAGTGTTCTCAATAATTTTTGCGGCTTCGGCAACTTTTATGGAAGATGCTCGATGTGTACCGGGCTCTACAATAATCTCGTAGGTTTTTGCTATGTTTTCTAAACTTTCTTTATCGCAACCCGAAACCACTTTTAAAATTTTGGTAATGGTATGTTCTTTATCGCCGGGATTAATCCGTTCGGGCGAGTAACCCACTTTAAAATCTTTCATGAATTTTAATCCTGACATTTTCTCTAAAACAGGAATGCAGTCTTCTTCGGTACAACCCGGGTAAACGGTAGATTCGTAAACTACGTAATCGCCTTTCTTTAAAACTTTTCCTACAGTTGTTGAAGCGCCTATTAAAGGTTTCAAATCAGGAAGATTGTGTTCGTCAATAGGAGTGGGCACGGCTATAATAAAAAATTTTGCTTTTTTTAAATCTTCCAGCTTATGTGTAAACTCAATCTGGCTTTTTGCAAAATCTTTTTTGGTAAGCTCGTTGCTCGGATCGATTCCTTTTTTCATCATATTAACGCGGCCTTCGTTAATATCAAAACCAATTACTTTTACTTTTTTAGCAAAGGCAAGGGCAATAGGTAATCCCACATAACCCAAACCGATTACTGCAATTTTAGCTTCTTTCTTAATTATTTTATTGTAGATACTCATATGTTAATTATTGAATTTTATATTTTTTGAGTTATTGATTGTAAATTAGTTTTCAAAACCGAAGAAGGGCGTAATGCATAAATGCGTTCAATGATGTCAACGACTTTTAATCCTTCCAACGCGTTAGTGGTAACTTTGTTTTTTCCGGTTAAGGTGTTTACCACGTTTTCAATTACATTGTGGTGGTTATTGGCGGAACCTTTATAAGCGCCGTAATCATTTGCGGGATTGGTTTCTGCCAATGCAGGCATGATATAGTCTTTTATATTGCATGTTTCAACCACATCCATATATTGCCCGCCAACTTTAATGCTTCCTTTGCTTCCTACAATGGTTAAAGATGACTCTAAATTCTTATCCCATACGGCGGTAGAATAATTTATACTTCCCATGCCACCATTCACAAAATCAAAACTTACAAATCCGCTGTCTTCAAAATCGGTATTTAGGTTATGGTTAAAATCTGCGAATTTTGCCTGTATATTGGTAATATCGCCGAAAAGCCAGTACATGATATCTATCCAGTGCGAGAACTGCGTAAACAAAGTGCCCCCGTCTAAATCCTGTGTGCCTTTCCAATTGCCCGCTTTGTAATAACGCTCATCGCGGTTCCAATAGCAATTTAGCTGTACCATATAAATATCTCCCAATATTTTTTTCTCCGTAATTTCTTTCAGCCAAACAGAAGGAGGGGAGTAACGGTTTTGCATCACGCAAAAAACGGTTTTATGCTGTTCTAAAGCTTTATAAATAATTTTTTCACAATCTGCTTTGCTCAATGCCATGGGTTTTTCTACCACTACATTTTTATTTGCCTCCAAAGCCATTAATGCGTGCAGCGCATGTAATCCGTTGGGTGTACAAATATCTATTACTTCAATTTCCGGGTGCGATTTTAATAAGTCGTTTATGTCTGAATAAAATTTCTCCTTCAAATCATCCAA
Organism: Bacteroidia bacterium; assembly: GCA_035569635.1. Lineage (GTDB taxonomy): Bacteria > Bacteroidota > Bacteroidia > B-17B0 > Aurantibacillaceae > PALSA-968. Next base: position 14,479 of record DATMMV010000005.1, read on the forward strand.
CCCCAATTTTTCTTTTGGAGTAACATCGCAAACCGCTACTAATTCGCAGGCCGGGTTACGGCGAATCATTTCGGCATGCCGTTTACCGATATGACCTTGTCCGATTACTGCAAATTTTATTCTTGTCATTTTTTATCGCTAAGACGCTAAGGCGCTATAATTTTTTTACTGAATTGTTTTCTAGTTTATATTTCTGTCCGCTTTCTTTGCAAATAGCCGTATTTTCTTTATCAAATTCCAAACGATGCCCGTATTCACTTATCCAACCAATTTGTCGCGCCGGGTTACCAACTACCAAAGCATAGGGAGGAATGGTTTTGGTTACTACAGCGCCTGCACCTATAAACGCGTAAGTCCCGATATCATGCCCGCATACAATAGTGGCATTTGCCCCGATACTCGCGCCTTTGCCTACATGAGTTTTGGCATACTGATTTTTCCTGTTTATAGCGCTCCTCGGGTTAATTACGTTGGTAAAAACCATGCTTGGCCCTAAAAAAACATCATCGTCGCACGTAACTCCGGTATATAGCGATATATTATTTTGAATTTTTACATTTTTCCCCAATATAACGCCCGGCGAAACAACTACATTCTGTCCTAAACTACAGCCATCTCCAATAACAGAATCGGACATAATGTGGCTGAAATGCCATATTTTGGTGCCTTTACCTATTTTGCAACCCTCATCTATAAGGGAAGTAGGGTGTGCGTAATATTCTTTTTCCATAATTAATTAAGAGTGTAAATTTAATAAAAGCATTTGTAATGTGCATATAAAACAATGTCTTATCTTAGTGCCATGCCATCATTCGATATAGCCAGTAAAGCAGAAGTACAACTGTTGGATAATGCCATAAACGTGGCCAAAAAGGAAATAATTAACCGTTTCGACTTCAAAGGTTCAAAAACAGAGGTCGAATTGAATAAAAAAGACTTCATTATCAATATTACCACCGAGGATGAAATGCGTTTAAACTCCATCATCGATATTTTAAGGAGCCGCATGATCAAGCAAAAACTCGATCCTCGTTGCCTCGACCAAAAAAAGGAGCATTACCCGAGCGGGATGTTTGTGAAGAAAGAAATAAAGGTGAAAAATGGTTTGGAGAAAGAAACCTGCAAAAAAATTATCGCCGATATAAAAAACAGCAAACTTAAAGTCACTTCGCAGGTGATGGATGATATTGTACGCGTTAGCGGAAAAAAAATTGACGATTTACAGAGCATAATCAGTCTTTTAAGCAGTAAAGATTACGAACAACCGTTACAATATATTAACATGAAATAATATCTCTGAAATGAAGAGATTAAAAAATTATATTTTATTGTTTTTTTTGCTGGCAGGAATCTTTTCTGCTCAAAACATGCATTCGCAGGAAACAAAGAAACATAAACGAATGTGGTGGCGTTTTGGGCTGAAAAAACACCGCGATACATATAATCCATATGTAAAACATGGTAAATCAACGCATGCCATAAGCCGGGAGCAAAAAAAGGAAGACGACAAGGCATTGAAGAGGGCTAAAAAAGAATATAAAAAGGGAATCAGGCGTTCGGCCCGCAAAAGGAAAAAAGGATAGTATATGCTGAAAAAAAATATTTTAATTGTTTCTATTTTAGTGGCAATGATAATCGGGGTGACTGTGGGTGCCTTTATCAATTCGGGGTATACATCTTACTTTAAAGAAGAAAAACAAAAAGCCCAAACAGTAAAATTTCCTGAGAAAGAACAAAAATTCCTTCTGAAAAAAATTGATAAGCAGGAAAAGCAACAAAAAAAAGACGCTTCTTCTCTGTTCTCTTTACTCAGCGATATTTTTCTCCGCCTGATAAAAATGATTATTGCCCCATTGGTATTTTCAGTGTTAGTAGTGGGTGTTGCCAAAATCGGCGACTTTAAAACAGTAGGCCGTATGGGTATAAAAACCCTGGTTTATTTTACCAGTGCCACTCTCATCGCCCTTATACTTGGCTTAGTTATCGTAAATATTTTTGAGCCCGGAAAAAAAATGCACCTTGATATGCCCGAGGTTGGTGCCGAGAGCGGAATCAAAGCAAACACTCAGACCGCTAAAAATTTTATAT
>DATMMV010000006.1:0-6084 GCA_035569635.1 Bacteroidia bacterium
ATCTCATCAGGAGTGATAATTACACCACAAGCGTGTATACCTGTATTGCGCACACAACCCTCCAATTCATAAGCTTGTTTTAAAACATCGCTCTGCAAATTTTTTGTGTCGAGTAATTTTCTGAAGTTTACCGACTGGTCAATAAACTCACGGCGGTCTTTTATTTCTTCTAAATATTTTTTATCAATTCCCTCGGGCGCAAGCAACGCTTTTAAAGATGCCGCGAGCGAATCGGGATACGATTTTGTTAATTCATTTGCTTCGGGTAAAGATAAATTCAATACGCGTGCCGCATCACGAATAGCAGATTTACCACCCATAGTTCCGTAAGTGATAATTTGTGCCACCTGGTTATGCCCGTATTTTTGAATTACATAATCAATTACCCGGTCACGACCCTCATCATCAAAATCTATGTCTATATCGGGCATCGATATTCGATCCGGGTTTAAGAAACGCTCAAAGAGGAGATCGTACTTGATAGGATCAATGTTTGTAATCCCCAAACAATATGCAACAGCAGAACCGGCGGCGCTACCACGGCCGGGACCAACACTAACGCCCATCTCACGTGCTTTCGTTGTAAAATCAGACACAATTAAGAAGTATCCCGGAAAACCCATACGTTCCATTACACTCAATTCAAAATCTATGCGCTCTTTTATTTCGGACGACATATCCGGGTAACGGGTTTTAGCCCCTTCATAAGCGAGATGTTTTAAATATGCATTCTCTCCGCGATTTCCTTTTCCTTCGTCGTTGGGATCATTGTCGCGTACGTCTTTAAATTCTTCAGGTATAGAAAACTTCGGAAGCAACACATCGCGCCCCAATTTAAACGATTCAATTTTATTAACAATTTCATTGGTGTTTTCCAATGCTTCGGGTATATCTGCAAAAAGTTTTTGCATTTCGGAGGGAGTCTTAAAATAAAACTCATCGTTGGGATATCCGAAACGAAAACCACGCCCGCGGCCAACAGGAGTTTCCTTTAACTCACCGTCTTTTACGCACAATAATACATCGTGCGAAACCGCCTGTCTTTTATCGAGGTAATAATTATTATTGGCGGCAAAGTACTTTACGTCGTATTTTTTCGCCAAACGCAACAATACTTCGTTCACTACTTTTTCTTCGGGCAGTAAATGATTATTTAATTCCACATAAAAATCTTCGCCGAATTGTTCTTTCCACCAAACAAAGGCTTCCTCAGCTTGTGTTTCGCCAACATTTAAAATTAAATTCGGAATTTCTCCGCTCAACGAACCGGTAGTTACGATCAAATCATTTTTATAAGTAGCCAAAACTTCGCGGTCAATTCGCGGCACGTAATAAAATCCTTCGGTAAATCCAATCGAGCTTAATTTCGAAAGATTTTCATACCCCTTTTTATTCTTAGCTAAAAACACTTGTGAAAAACCATTGTCCTGTTTGCTTTTTTCCTTGTGATTTTTGCAAACGTATAATTCGCAACCGATAATTGCTTTCAGCTCCTGTTTTTTCTCGCCCGTTTTTTCTCCTTTATCAATTGCTTCGTTGTGTGCCTTAATGTATTTATTCTGTTTATCTACTGTTTGCCAGAATAAAAATGCTCCGTACATATTCCCGTGGTCGGTGATGGCTAATGCCGGAGAACCGTAGCCTATGGCACGTTTCACCATTTCATCAATATCGCTGGTGGCTTGCAATACAGAATATTGAGTGTGGTTGTGTAAGTGAGAAAATTTTACATCGCTTTGAAATACGGGGTCCGAAGTTTGAGATTCAAGATTGGAAGTTTGAAAACCCTTCTTAAGTGCTTTTTCGCTGGCGAGTAATGCGCTCAGGTCGGGGGCAATGTATTTTACGTTTTGTAATTCGGAAGCAGGAAGCTCGGCAACTTTAATCACGTTGTGTTTCAGTAATTCAAAAAATGCCTTCGCGGTTGCGTCTACATCAAAGGCGGCATTGTGCGCTTCTTCAAAACCGATGTTAAATAATTTTTTGTAAAGCTCCTCTAATTTGGGCCATTTAAATTTTCCACCCTTACCGCCCGGTATAGCACAAAACGCGGTTACATCGTCGTTTTTGGTATCAATAACAGGCTTGCCTTCAAAATAATTATCCAATCCTAAGCGATAGAACTCGGCGCCCACAATGCTTAGATCAAATTCTATATTGTGGCCGCATAAATATTTTGTTTGTTGTACCGCCCGCGCAAACTCATCCATTACCTCGTTCAAATCTCTTCCTTCACGCATCGCGCGCTCGGTGCTGATTCCGTGAACCTGCTCAGCATTAAAAGGAATAGTAAAGCCATCGGGTTTTACAATAATGCTGCTGGCAAAAATTAAATTTCCTTTTGCATCGTGCAACTGCCAGGCAATCTGCACCACCCGGGGCCAGTTATCGCTATCGCTTAAAGGGGCGTTATAATTGCGGGGCAAGCCCGTGGTTTCGGTGTCAAAAATTAAAAACATACGCTGAGAAACTAAGCTATAAATTTACTAAACGGCGTGGTTTTAAAGTAGGTTTGTTAATAAATGAGGGCCAGTGTTGATTGAATGCTTTTCAGGAAGGAAGTTAGGCGTTTCTCCGCATAAGGAAAACCTTCCGGGTTTCTGAAACCCGGAAGGTTTATTAAAGAAGAGCTCCGGATCGATGCTTCCATCTCTAACGCAAATACAACATTTACTTTACCCCAAAACCTTCTTCCAATCGCCACTCTCGGCAACTCGTTTTATCACTTCGTTTCTCTCAATCAAAAATTTCTTCATATAATTTTTTAAGAAAAGTTTCTCTGCCATAATTCCTAAAAAACCCAATGGTGCCGCGAATGTAAAAACATCAATCATTAATGTTTTGCCGTTTTCATTCTTAAAATGATGCTCGTGATACATGCTTTTAAAAGCACCCTTCACCATTCTGTCACTAAAAAATTCAGGAGCTTTCATTTCAACAATCGTAACCGTTAAATTTTGCTTAATGCCAAAATGCACAGCTTCCCAGGTTACAAACTCTCCCTTTTCAATAAGTCCTTTGGTTTTACCTGCAACCGCTCTTTCTTTTGTTTTTACAGTAGATACCTGGTGCAAATCAATGCTGCGCGATAAATCAAAGCAAACTTGTGCCGGAGCGTTAATGATGGTCTCAAGATAAATGATGGTCATTGGTAAGTAAAACTACAAAAAGATTATTTATATTTGATAAAATTAAAACCCATGAAATCGAAGATTCCTGAATTCAATCATTCAAAAATACCCCAAATGAGTAAAAAATTATTTTTAATCCTCTTCACCACATTTGCAGGCTTCACTGCCTCCGCGCAATTTGTAGCCACTATGGAAATAAAAGAACCCATACCCGGCGTTTGCGATAACAAAGCCGTGTACGCCATCTTCCCCGGTTTTAAAGGACAAAAAGAAGCAGTTTGCCCTATAACCAAAGAGGAAATTTTAAAACGCCTCAATGCCGAAGTTATTTTTTTAAAAGAAAAGCCCAAACATAAAGACAAAGGTATGATTAACCTGATTGTAAATTGCAAAGGCGAGGTAGTGCGTTGCCAAATGGATAACAAAACAAAAAGCAAAGAACTCGACAAACAAATAGAAGCCGTTTTTAATTCTCTGGGTGTTTGGAAGGCCGGTAAGCTGGACGATAAAGATGTTGATACCTCGGTTTTATACAGCTTTACCATAAAAAACGGGGTCGTAAGTTTTGGTTAATATTGGTGATACCGCACCTCTTTTTATTTTAAAAGACCAGGACGGCCAGGATTTTTCTTTACAGGAGCATATCGGCAAACACAAATTGGTGATTTATTTTTACCCTAAAGATGAAAGCACCATTTGCACCAAAGATGTTTGTGCTTTCAGGGATAAGTTTGCGCAATACACCGCTGCGGGCGCCATGGTAATTGGCATTAGTAAAGACAGCGTGCAAAGCCATAAGGCCTTTATACAAAACCACGGCCTACCTTTTACTTTGCTGAGCGACCCCGATAATAAAGTGCCTAAACTCTATGACGTAAAAAACAATTTGTTTGGCGGCACCGGCCGCGAAACTTTTATTATTGATACAAACGGCAAGATAGTTTACAAGTTTCGCCTTTTATGGAAAAGCAAGGCGCATCCTGAAAGGGCTTTGGGGTTTTTGAAAAGATAAATTTTCTTCCTTACTAAACTTCTAAAATTTAACAAGCAAACTACTTAATTTAACACACAAAGATTTATTTTTAACATATAAATTAGTTATAAATAAAATTATTTTTATTTTTGCCCTCGTTTTATGAACAGGGCCATCTTGCTTTTTTATTCGTTCGTATTTATGGTATACAACGATATTATACGTGCGCAAAATTCTTCAACCGGGCAGAGCGCACTCTACAACGAAACGATAGCCACGGTTGCTAAAGTAGAATCCTCAAATAATCTAGTGGGTAATTTTAACCCAGACTCAGTTGCCATCCTACCCTTTGGCATCATAAAAGAAATCGGAATTACGCGTTACATCATCGCAATCGACAGTGCGGTATTTGCGCCGGGTAAAGCAAATTTCAACGCATACATGGCTTTAGAATTTCCGGGCAGTACTGACAGAATCGCTTTCGCGGCAAAAAATATTGCTTTTAATCCTAAAGGTGTAATACCAGGTTACAACACACGCTTGGTTTTGGTAAGCGAACATAAAATTCACATCGGCCCTAATATAACTTTGATTCTTAAACCTGACGGCAGCAATTATGTAGAATGGGATTGCAACGGATTTAAAGGAATAAAACTGAAAGGTTATTTTGAATTCGGAAAAAATATTTTAATTCCTGATTCCTCTTCGACAAACAACAATACCGTAAGAGCAAGCTTTGATGTTTATACCAACGATGTACATAATTTCATGGCACATGTGAGCATCTCACCTTTTTGCATTAAAGGTTTAAAAGATGTTTCGTTTACAGTAAGTGACGCGGTGGTTGATATGAGCGATTACCAGAATTATACCGACATGGTTTTTCCTTCGGGTTATAATATTTCTTCATTCGACATACAAACTTCTTTATGGACCGGCTTTTACATAAAGCAACTTAAAATTAAATTACCTTCCGAGTTTAATAAAACAAATAAGTCGGTTGAGATAAATGCCACCAATTTTTTAATTGACAAAAGCGGACTCAGCGGAAATTTCTCCGCTACAAATTTATTTTCAACTTCCGAAGGAAAAATGGGTAACTGGAGTTTTTCGGTTGATTTATTGGGATTGAGTTTTATTTCCAACAATTTAGCGGGCGGAACCCTTGGCGGAAAAGTTGTTTTACCCAGCGATGAAACTAACGGCTTAAGTTACACAGCTAATGTTTTTCAAAATCCACTAACCCAAAAAACGGATTATGCTTTTTCATTGTCGCCGGCAACAAATTATACAGCCGGCGTGTTAAGCGCAAAAATTGATATTTATCCCACTTCTAAATTAATCGTACAAAAAATAAACGGTGCTTTTAAACCCCGCGTTGAGTTAAACGGAAAAATAAGCTTTATACATGCATACGCGCAAACAGCCGATCTCGAAATGCAACAGGTTTGTATAAAAGACGAAGCGCCCTATCTCACCAATGGTATTTTTAGTTTTACCGATAGTTTAGGAAAAGGTGTTTCCAAACTCTCCGGTTTTTATATTACGATAACAGATATTTCGTTATCCGTTTCGCACAATGCTCCACGTATTGGTTTTGGCGTAGGTATAAATTTTACAGCTAAAAACGACAATGCTTTTGGTGCACAGGCTTCTTTTATCATCGCCACAAAATTAGAAAATATGGTCCCGGTAAACGGAAGCAACTCAACCGCCATTAATAAAAAATGGAAATTTGATAATGTACTCATCAACGACATCGGAGTAAGTGTTCACACCAATGTGTTTAAATTCGACGGGCTTTTAAAATTCAAAAACGGTAATCCCCAATATGGAAACGGGTTTTTTGGAAACTTTAATTTATCCATTGATAAAGTTATGCCGACACCTGCTTCTGCCAATGTATGGTTCGGCAACGTAAACAATTTTAATTATTATTATTTTGATTTGGCTGTGCCTGCAACAATTGTTTTGATTCCA
>DATMMV010000007.1:0-9966 GCA_035569635.1 Bacteroidia bacterium
TTTGACCAACCTGCCACTGTAGGTATCATTTACATGATTAAACTACACCACATGGTTGACGATAAAATGCACGCGCGTTCAATCGGCCCATACTCACTTATCACGCAACAACCATTGGGCGGTAAAGCTCAGTTTGGTGGCCAGCGTTTTGGTGAGATGGAGGTTTGGGCGCTTGAGGCATACGGCGCAGCCAATATCCTGCAAGAGTTACTCACCGTTAAATCGGATGACGTTATGGGCCGTGCTAAGGCTTATGAGTCAATCGTTAAGGGCGAGAACCTGGGCACACCGGGCATTCCTGAATCGTTCAACGTATTGTTGCATGAGTTAAGAGGTTTGGGCTTAGAAGTTACTCTTGATTAAGGTATTAGAAGGACTAGTTTAAATTAAAACATTAAATAAGAAACATGGCTTTCAGAAAAGAAACAAAATTAAAATCAAATTTTACAAAGGTTACCATCAGCCTTGCTTCACCCGAAACGATTTTAAATCGTTCAAGCGGAGAAGTGCTGAAGCCTGAAACTATAAATTACCGTACTTATAAACCCGAGCGCGACGGATTATTCTGCGAGCGTATTTTCGGCCCGGTAAAAGATTATGAGTGTCATTGCGGTAAATACAAACGTATCCGTTATAAAGGCATTATCTGCGATCGTTGTGGTGTTGAGGTTACCGAGAAAAAAGTTCGCCGCGAGCGTATGGGGCACATCAGCCTTGTAGTTCCGGTGGCCCATATCTGGTACTTCCGTTCTTTACCAAGCAAAATCGGTTATTTGTTAGGCTTGCCTACCAAAAAACTTGAGATGATTGTGTATTATGAGCGCTATGTTGTAATCAATGCCGGTATTGCAGCCGCGAACGGTACCAACGTAATGGATTTCTTAACTGAGGAAGAATACCTGAACATCATGGACGGGCTTCCTAAAGAAAACCACATGTTGGATGATAACGATCCTAACAAGTTCATCGCTAAAATGGGTGGTGAAGCTTTATACGATTTATTGCAACGCACCGATTTAGATTCATTGTCTTTTGAACTGCGTCACAAAGCAAATAATGAAACCTCTCAACAGCGTAAAAACGAAGCGCTTAAACGCCTTCAGGTAATTGAAGCCTTCAGGCATGCAAACCAAAATGTTGAGAACCGCCCTGAGTGGATGATTATTAAAGTGGTTCCTGTAATTCCTCCGGAGTTGCGCCCCTTAGTTCCATTGGATGGTGGCCGTTTTGCTACATCAGATTTAAATGATTTATATCGTCGCGTTATTATTCGTAATAACCGTTTGAAACGTTTGATCGAGATTAAAGCTCCGGATGTAATCTTACGTAACGAAAAACGTATGTTACAGGAGTCGGTTGACTCGTTATTTGACAACTCTCGTAAAGCAAACGCAGTTAAAACAGAATCTAACCGTGCGCTAAAATCATTATCCGATTCGTTAAAAGGTAAACAAGGAAGGTTCCGTCAAAACTTATTGGGTAAACGTGTTGACTATTCAGCCCGTTCGGTAATTGTTGTAGGACCGGAACTTAAATTGCACGAGTGCGGTTTACCGAAAGAAATGGCAGCTGAATTATTCAAGCCGTTTATTATCCGCAAAATGTTAGAGCGTGGTGTGGTAAAAACTGTAAAATCGGCTAAAAAATTAGTTGAGAAAAAAGAAGCCATTGTTTGGGATATTTTAGAAAACGTTTTAAAAGGACATCCGGTTCTTCTAAATCGTGCTCCGACACTTCACAGGTTAGGTATCCAGGCTTTCCAGCCTAAACTTATCGAGGGTAAAGCAATTCAGTTACACCCATTGGTTTGTACTGCCTTTAACGCCGACTTTGACGGAGACCAAATGGCTGTTCACGTCCCGTTAGGAAACGCGGCAATTCTGGAAGCACAAATGTTGATGTTAGCTTCTCATAATATTCTTAACCCGAGCAACGGAGCACCTATTGCGGTTCCTTCTCAGGACATGGTTCTTGGTTTATACTATTTGACCAAAGGCAAAAAGAATATGAAAGGTGATGAGGTGAAAGGCGAAGGAATGACTTTCTACTCGCCTGAAGAAGTAATTATCGCGTACAACGAAAAACGCGTGGATTTACACGCGCAGATTAAAGTTCGTATTGATAATTTTTTGGACGGAGAAAAATTAGTTACCAAAGTGATTGAAACTACCGTGGGCCGTGTAATGTTTAACCTGGTTGTTCCAAAAGAAGCCGGTTACATCAATGAACTGCTTACTAAAAAGTCACTTCGCGATATTATCGGGACTGTGTTAAAGAAAACCGGTATGGCTAAAACTTCTAAATTCTTAGATGATATCAAAGGATTAGGATTTAATACAGCCTTCCGCGGAGGTTTATCGTTCAACCTGGGCGATATTCAAACTCCTGCCGATAAAATGAAATTGATTAAAGACGCGCACGTTCAGGTTGAAGAAGTGTTGGCTAACTACAACATGGGTTTCATTACCAACAACGAGCGTTACAATCAGATTATTGATATCTGGACACATACCAACTCGAAGGTTACCAAAAAAGTACTTGACGCATTGAGCAGCGATAAACAAGGTTTCAACTCTGTTTACATGATGCTTGATTCAGGTGCAAGGGGTTCTAAAGAACAGATTAAGCAGCTTAGCGGTATGCGAGGACTAATGGCCAAGCCGCAGAAGGCAGGTTCTGCAGGTGCCGAGATTATCGAGAACCCTGTATTAAGTAATTTCCGTGAAGGTTTGTCTATCTTAGAATATTTTATTTCTACTCACGGTGCGCGTAAAGGTCTTGCCGATACGGCCCTTAAAACTGCCGACGCCGGTTACTTGACCCGTCGTTTGGTTGACGTTGCACAGGACGTTATTGTTACAGAAGCAGATTGCGGAACACTTCGTGGTTTAACAGCTGCCCCTCTTAAAAATAACGATGAGATAGTTGAATCTTTATACGATCGTATTTTAGGCCGCGTTGCTCTTGCAGATATTTATCATCCTATTACCGGCGAGTTAATTGCTACCGGTGGTGAACTGATTGATGAAAGAACGGCAGAAGCTATTGATAAATCTCCTTTAGAGTCGGTTGAAATCCGTTCGGTATTAACCTGCGAAAGCCGCCAGGGTATTTGCGCTAAATGTTACGGCCGTAACTTAGGTAACGGTAAATTTGTACAATTAGGCGAAGCTGTTGGTGTTATTGCGGCACAGTCAATCGGTGAGCCGGGTACACAGCTTACACTTCGTACTTTCCACGTGGGTGGTACCGCAAGTAACGTTGCCGCTTCTTCTAAATTAGAAGCTAAGTATGACGGTATTGCTGAAATCGATGAGTTACGTACAGTAGGCCGCGTTAATCCTGACGGAGCAAAAGTTACCGTTGTGATTGGCCGTTCTACCGAGATTCGTATTGTGGATGCAAATACCGGAATTACTTTAACAACAGGTAACATTCCTTACGGAGCACAATTATACATTAAGCCGGGATCTAAAGTGAAGAAAGGCGAACTTATTTGCGATTGGGACGCGTACAACGCGGTAATCGTGTCTGAGTTTGGCGGTAGTGTTCAGTACGAACATATCGAAGAAGGTTCTACTTTCCGCGAAGAGGCTGATGAGCAAACAGGCTTTAAAGAAAAAGTAATTATCGACAGTCGCGATAAAACCAAGAGCCCGATGATCAGAATTGTTGACAAGAAAGGCGAATCGCTTAAATCTTACAACATTCCGGTTGGCGCTCACGTTGTGGTTGAAGAAGAAGAAAAAATCGAACCCGGTAAAGTGTTGGTAAAAATACCGCGCGTTACAGGTAAAGTAGGTGATATCACAGGTGGTCTGCCACGTGTAACCGAATTGTTTGAAGCACGTAATCCGAGCAACCCTGCTGTTGTTTCTGAAATTGACGGTATCGTTTCTTTCGGAAAAATTAAGCGTGGTAACCGCGAGGTTATTGTTGAATCAAGAACAGGTGACCGTCGCACTTACCTGGTGCCGTTATCTAAACATATATTAGTTCAGGAGAACGACTTCGTACGCGCAGGCGATTCATTGTCGGACGGCTCTATCAGCCCCGGCGATATCCTTTCTATCAAAGGCCCGACTGCAGTACAAGAGTATATTGTGAATGAGATACAAGAAGTTTACCGTTTACAGGGACAGAAACTGAACGACAAACACTTTGAAACCATCGTGCGCCAGATGATGCGTAAAGTTGAAATTGAAGATCCCGGAGATACTATCTTCCTGGAGAAACAAATGATCAACAAGATCGACTTCATGCGTGAGAACGACAGCATGTTTGGTATGAAAGTAGTTGTTGAACCCGGTGACAGCACTGAGGTGAAAGCCGGCCAGATTATTTCTTCCCGTAAATTGAGGGATATCAATTCTTCTTTAAAACGTAAAGACAATAAACAGGTTGAATCGCGTGATGCGGTTCCTGCAACAGCTAATCCTGTCCTCCAAGGTATCACACGTGCATCGTTACAAACTTCAAGTTGGATTTCCGCGGCATCGTTCCAGGAAACAACTAAAGTGCTTAACGAAGCAGCGGTTAACGGAAAAATTGATTATTTAAAAGGATTAAAAGAAAACGTAATTGTTGGACACTTAATACCTGCAGGTACCGGAATTCGTCAGTACGAGAAACTGGTAGTAGGCAGCAAAGAAGAGTACGAACAGTTAATGGCTTCTAAAGAAGAAAGTGTAGAAGAAGAAGCATAGTTTAATTATTCTTTAATTTGATGAAATATCCCTCGTAGAAATACGGGGGATTTTTCTTTGTATATTTGCTATACAATGAAAAAATATTTTCTCTTTTTTCTGATTATTGTTTCTGTCAAACTAAACTCACAAAGTTTAACGGCCTATACCGATCAGCGCGGCTACTTTACCGTTTTTGATAACGGCAATACAAGTACTCTTGAATTCAATTTGCCAAAATCTTTCCAGGTAGGAGGTAACTGTATCGCTTACCAGGATTTCAATTCAAACTTTAAAGTGTATTATAACGGCGAAACAATTACGCTGTACGAAGGCGCCGTTAACAGCTATAAAGTAACCCACAATTTATTATTGTATGTTATTGCCGGGCAACTGCGTGTGTTCGACAGAGGGAAAACAAAAGTGATTTCCGTTTATCCCGGTGATTATTATGAGGGAGATAGTTTGGTTGCTTTTATTGATTATTCGTATAAAGCCCTTTGCGTGTATTACAAAGGTGAAATTATTCCGGTAGAAAATAATATCGCAACCAATCCTCTTCTTGGGTTTCAGGCATCAAACAATACCCTGGCTTACATAAATAACCAAAGAGAGTTTAAAGTTTTTTGGAACGGAGTTACTGAAAAAATATTTACACTAAGCCCGAGCTCAGATGTAAATTATCAAACCGGAAGTAATATTGTTGCTTTTATAGCAAATGCCTCCCTTAGTTTGTCGGTTTTTTACAAAGGTAGTACGTACAATGTTTCTTCTTTGCCGGTAAAATCTTACAAAGCCGCTGATGACATGGTTGCTTACGAAGACCAAAACGGCCTGCACGCTTTTTATGCCGGAAAAAATTACGATTTATGCTCGGCCGCAAGTTATAATTACGATATAAGCGACAGCGTTTTAATTTATTATACTCCCGGTTATTTTCGGGTATTCAACAAAGGTAAAATAACCGTACTTGATAATTACATGCCCGATGAATATGCATTGGATAATAACACCGTAGTCTGGGCAAATCAACAAGGGGGCCTCGAGGCTTTTTATAATGGAGAGACATATGACCTGACTAATTTTGACCGCGCCGCGTTTAAGTTAGAAGGAAATACGCTTTGGTTTAAAAGTCAGACCAGCGCCAATAAGATTTTCCTCTGCGGAAAGACTTTTTCATATTAATTAAATCTGCATTTTGATCTTGAATTAAGAATAAGTATATTTGTTTTAGTGCATAACTTAGTATGAAAATAAAGAAAAGCTTACTTCTTGTTTTTTTCTTTTTGACCGGATGTAGCTTGTTGCCTGCCCAAATTATAATGCCGGGTAGTGACACCACACAAAATCAAAAAAAGCAAACAGCGCCTGAGCCCGATAAAAACCCGAATACAAATACGGTCACCGCAAAGGATTCTGTAACTGAAAAGAAAACCCCCGTAAGCATTGTAAAAACCGTTACTGCGCCTCAAAACCCCAAAGCCATAGCTCCGAAAACAAATGTCGGATTAAGCTCATTGGGTTTTGGTTTGGGAATGGACTATGGCGGACTGATTGGCCTTAATCTTACAGTATATCCTTTAAAAAACGTCGGGCTTTTTGGCGCGGCAGGTTATGCACTAATTGGAGTAGGATATAACGTTGGACTGAAATTACGTTGGGTACCCCAGAATGAGTATTATAAAGTTTGTCCTTTTGCGGAAATCATGTACGGATACAACGCGGTAATAAAAGTTACAAATGCCGATCAGTATAATAAAATGTTTTACGGAATAACCTGGGCAGCCGGCTTGGATTTTAAACGTGGTGATGGTGGCTGGTCACTTGCATTTTTAGTTCCTCTCCGAGGCCCGGAGGTAGCTAATTATGAAAACGATCTTCAAAAAAATCATAACGTAAAAATTACTCAGCAACTTCTTCCTTTCGCTTTTTCTGTCGGGTATAAAGTTTATTTTAATTAGGCTGCGGATAAACCCCTTCCAAAGCCTGTTCATAAACCTGTTTTTTAGTTAATAAATCCCCGTAAGCACCCCTCTTTAATTAGTAGTTTTACTCTTCCAAAAACCAAATCATTATGAATTATATTACTAACTACTGGTGGGTCATCGTACCCGTTTTACTGCTTGTATTTTACAGGCTTATTTTCCGTTTACTCGGAATTATTATTGTACCCGAGGATAAAATCGGGTTGGTCACAAAAAAGTTTGTCCTCTTTGGCGCTCATAAAGAATTACCCGACGGACGTATCATTGCTGTTAACGGAGAAGCGGGGTTCCAGGCACAAACATTGGCTCCGGGAATTTATTTCTGGAAATGGATCTGGCAGTACCAGATTAAATTGCAGGCGCTTACCATTATTCCGCAGGGACAAATAGGTTTAGTGGTTGCAAAAGACGGTACTGAACTTGAAACCGGTTATATTTTGGCGCGCAAAGTTGAATGCGACGGTTATCAAAATGCCGAGAGCTTTTTAAAGAACGGCGGACGAAAAGGAAGGCAGACCGCTTTTATTACCGCGGGTACATACCGTATAAATTCCTTTTTGTTTGATATTATTATTTCTGATATGACTACTGTGAACGAAAACATGGTGGGCATTGTTACAACAATGGATGGCATGCCGATTGAAGAAGGAAACATAGCGGGTAAACAAATTACCGGACATAATAATTTTCAGAATGCCGACGCGTTTTTATCTGCAAACGGTAATAAAGGTTTACAGCCCGAAGTTATTTTAGCGGGTTCGTATTATTTAAACCCGTGGTTTATTCAGGTGGAACAAATTAAAATGACTGAGATTCCTATTGGATATGTAGGTGTCGTAATTTCTTACGTGGGTAAAGAAGGAAAAGATTTAAGCGGTATTGAATTTAAACACGGAAATATTGTAAGTAAAGGCGAGAAAGGTGTGTGGGCAGAACCACTTGGCCCCGGTAAATATCCCGTGAATACATTTATCATGCGTGTTGAATTAGTTCCGACAACAAATTTAGTTTTAAACTGGGCAAACGCGCGGAGCGAATCACATCAGCTGGATAAAAATTTATCTACCATTACCGTTCGTTCTAAAGATGGTTTCCCTTTTAATTTAGATGTATCGCAAATTATTCATATTCCAACCACCGAAGCACCTAAAGTAATCGCTCGTTTCGGAAGTATGATGAATCTTGTCGGGCAAGTGCTTGAGCCAACAATAGGAAATTACTTTCGTAACTCGGCGCAGGACAGTGATGTAATTGCGTTCTTAAGTTCGCGTAAAGAAAGACAGGATGCTGCTAAAGCAAGAATCAGCGCGGTGTTGGAGCAATATAACGTAAACGGCGTGGACACGCTTATTGGAGATATTGTTCCTCCCGAATCTTTAATGAAAACCTTAACCGACCGTAAAATTGCGGAAGAGCAAAACATTACGTTTGAAACACAAAAGCGTGCTGAGATTACACGCCAGACTTTAGAAAAAGAAACCGCGGTTGCCGATATGCAAAAAGAAATTGTGAAGGCTGACCAGGGTGTATTGATTTCTGAACGCATCGCGGATGCTGCCGTTAAAAAAGCGACCGGTGAGGCGCAGGGAGTAAAAATTTCTTCGAATGCGGAGGCCGACAGATTAAAAGTAATTGCCGGCGCGGATGCGGAGAAAACAAAACTGATTGCAAACGCCGATGCGGAAAAAATTAAGGCACTTGCGAATGCGGAAGCAGAAAAAATTACTGTAACAGGTAATGCGGAAGCGAATCGCATTATGGCAATTGGTAAATCAAATGCCGAATCATACAAGCTTGCGGTTACTGCCATGGGCGGAGATAATTTCACGCGTTTAAAAATTACCGAGTCAATTGGTAAAGAAAAAATAAAAGTAATTCCCGAAGTATTAATTACCGGTGGTGGCGAAGGAGCGAACGGCCCCATCAGCGGACTACTTGGATTAAAACTTTTAGAGGAAGTTTCTAAAAAAATGGTAAGCGACGGCGGCAAAGCCGATTTGCCTGATACTAAAACGGGAGACAAAAAATAGTAATGATCCAAAACTCAAAATAACGCTGTTACATTGAGCTTGTCGAAGTGTTTATACTATTTGCAAGAGTTTGGACAATCTCAATCTGACATAAAACCCTTTCAACTATTCTTTAACCTGCTGAATTTTATTCGGAATGGATTTTTTATAAAATAGCGAACGCCATTTTTTATTTTCGTAGAGAGGTCAATATTCTTTCAATATATTTCTCGGTAGGCATTAATGAACGTTGTATGCGCCTTGCGTAATAAATACTGTCCAGGATTTCTTTTTGTTTTTCTTCAATGATGTGTTTCTGTGCGGTAATTTCAATGTTTGCTTTTTTCTTCTGCATATAACTCCGGTAAGCAAATACGGCAAATACAGCAACCAGGAGCAATACGCATGAAACAAGAAGTAAAACCATGCGTTGCTTTCGTTTTTCGGCAGCAGCAACAGCTTCTTTCTTTTCTTGTTCTGCTTTTACGGCTGATTCTTTTTTTTCAAATTCAAAATTCATTTCAGTACGGACGTTCCTTTTGGTGTTTTCTTCATTAAAAATGCTGTCGCGCGAAGAAATAAATTTTTTATAATACTCCAGTGCCGATTGAGAGTTGTTAAGTTTTTCGCAGCAAATGCTCAGCGATTCATAAATTTTGGAAAGCAATATCAAATCATTTATTTCCGTCGCTATTTTTTCGGCTTCCAGGTTTTCCTGCAATGATTCTTTAAAATCACCTTTTAAAAACCTTGTCACCGCCAGGTTATGCATATTTGTTGCTATATCGACTTTTGAATTTATTTCCTTGGCAAGTTTTAAAGAACTTTCATAATATTTTTCAGCGGAGTCCATCCTGCTTAACGAATGAAAATTTTCTCCCAGAGAATTGAGGTTCAAAATAATTGCGTATTTATCGTCGTTGGCAAGAGAATATTGTAAAGCTTTCCTGTAAAATTTTTCTGCGATGTCAAATTTCCTTTTTTCGTTATAGCAAACGCCAATTTCACTGTAAAGTGTGGCCGCAGTAAGTTTGTCATTATTTTTTTCCACGATTTCTACCGCTTTCTGAAAATAAAATAAAGCTTTGTCAAATTCCTGCATTGAGCTGTAAACAAGCCCTATGTTTGTAAAAGAGCCGCTCATACCCGTCGCATCGCCCGCTTTTTCACGGGCCTTTAACCCTTTTAAATAATAGTTCAGCGCTTCCGGTAAATTACTTTTATTGTGATAAATCGCGCCGATATTGTTGTATGAATAACCAATCCCCCTTTGATTTCCTAATTCTG
>DATMMV010000008.1:0-42044 GCA_035569635.1 Bacteroidia bacterium
ATTGGTAAAACCATCTAAGTCGGCCGATATAAAACAACCGGCAAAACGCCCGCCAAAGACCGGTTTTATAATTGATAAAGCAAAAAGAGAATTAGGTTACAACCCGCACAGCTTTGAAGAGGGGATTAAAATTATGGATGAGCAATTAACTAAGATGAAATAGCTTTTGTTTGAATTTCCCTATCCCGCCTTATTTTCTTAATTTCGCATCTTATACAGATAGTTGATGCTCGGAAAATTGAATGAAATAAAACAACGCTACCAGGAAGTAGAATTAAAACTTTCTGATCCTGCCGTTATCGGCGATATGCGCCTGTTTAAAAAACTGAATATAGAATACCGCCAGTTAGAACCCATTGTTAAAATACTGGAAGAATACCAAAAGGTGCTTAATAATATTGATTCTGCGCAGGATGTTTTAAAAAACGAAAAAGACAAAGATTTTTTAGAAATGGCCAAGGCCGAGCTGGAAGAGAACCGCACTAAGGAACAAAAACTTGCCGAAGAAATTCGTTTAATGCTTATTCCGAAAGACCCTGAAGACGCGAAGAATTGTGTAATGGAATTACGCGCCGGTACAGGCGGAGACGAAGCAAGTATTTTTGTAGGCAACCTTTACGATATGTACCGCCGCTATTTTGATACAAAAGGCTACAAAGTAGAAGTAGTGGATACCAGTGCCGGCACCATGGGCGGTTACAAAGAGATTATTTTTAACGTCAATGGAGATAATGCTTACGGCACCATGAAATTTGAAAGCGGTGTTCACCGTGTGCAGCGAGTTCCAGCCACCGAAACGCAGGGGCGCGTACATACATCAGCAGCAACCGTTGCTGTATTACCAGAAGCAGATGAGTTTGATGTAGAAGTGCGCGATGCTGATATCACTATGCAAACTGCACGTAGCGGTGGCGCAGGCGGACAAAACGTAAATAAAGTAGAATCGAAAGTAATATTAACGCATAATCCAACCGGAATTGTGGTAATGTGTCAAACCGAGCGCTCGCAATTAGGTAACCGCGAAAAAGCGATGAACATGCTGCGGAATAAAATTTTCGATTTGGAATACCAGAAGCGTATGGACGAGGTTACCAAAAAGCGTAAAACCATGGTAAGCACCGGCGATCGCTCCGCAAAAATCCGCACTTACAATTATCCGCAAAACCGTATTACCGATCACCGTATTAATTTAACTTTGTATAACCTGGATGATTTCATGAATGGGGATATACAACAAATGATAGACGCATTGCAATTTGCGGAAAACGCCGAAAAACTGAAAGAAGGCGGATTGGTTAATTCGTAATTAGAATAATGGCGGAAGATTTACAAATAACAGGTACTACTAAAGAAGAGAAGTATATTTCGCTTCTGCCGCAATTGCACGCGCTTGTTGAAGGCGAAAAGGACCTTACGGCCAATCTTGCCAACATTGTTGCCGCATTACGACAAACTTTCGGTTTCTTCTGGGTTGGTTTTTATCTTGTAAAAAATAATGAATTGGTATTGGGCCCTTTTCAGGGACCTGTGGCATGTACAAGAATAGGACTTGGAAAAGGAGTTTGCGGTACTTCCTGGAAAAATGCTGAAACTATTATAGTGGATGATGTAGAAAAATTTCCCGGCCATATCGCTTGCAGTTCTGCCTCAAAATCTGAAATTGTGGTACCCATATATAATACCGATAAAAAAGTAGCCGCTGTTTTGGATGTGGATGAAGATAAATACTCTATGTTTGATACTACAGATAAGCTGTATCTGGAAAAAGTCGCTGTTTTAGTAACCAGCCTGCTATAAGAATGGTTTTTAAAAAATCTTTAGTTTTTTGTCTTTTACTTCTTCTTGCAATTGTATTATATCGTTGTGCACAGGTTGTTCCTTTAACAGGTGGAGACAAGGACACTAAGCCGCCGGTACTACTTCTTGTTTTGCCCTTGAATAAATCTGTTAACGTTCCTCCTCAAAAAGTAAAAATTGTTTTTACGTTTAACGAATTCATTTCCGGTCAGGCTATTGCGCAAAAATTAATGATAAATCCACTTATTTCAGAAATGCCTGATATTACAATAAGTGGAAAAACCTTAACTGTTGAATTTGAAAAGCCGCTTCTTCCCAATACCACTTACTTTTTGCAATTCGGTAATGCGGTTACGGATATTCATGAAGGCAATGCATTTCCCGATTTGAATTATATTTTCAGTACCGGACCGGTTCTCGACAGCGCTTCAATTACCGGTAAAGTAAGTTATGCCCTTTCAAAAAAACCTGTGGCAGATATTTCCGTGATGCTGTATAAAAATCTTAATGATTCGGCTCCGCGCACTTCAGTTCCCGATTATATCACGAAAACCGACGAAAAAGGAAATTATTTTCTTTCGGCTATAAAACCCGGTATATATAAGATAATGGCGGTAAACGATAAAAATAAAAACCAATTGTATGATTTATCCGAGGCATTTGCGTTTTTAAACGCACCGGTCGAAATAAACAAGGATACTGTAAATTTTGATTTAAGTACAGCAAAAACAGACCGGTTCTTTATTAAAAAGAAGATACAGGCCTTTTGGGGATATAATAAGTATATATTGAACGATACTTTTCCGAATGCTTATATAATTACCGAAAAGAGTATCGATACGGATAATTATCTCTACGAAATGCGTAATGACACCCTGGAAGTATATTATAAAAATCTTTACAGTCGCAATTTTGATTTTGTACTGAAGAACGAAAAGGAATCGTACGATACCATAAGCCAGGCTATTCCTGAAAAAATGAAAGTAGACAGTACTATTGATAAAGCTTTAAAAAAAATAAGCCTGCGCGCCGAAAAATCTGCTTATGGTGTAAAACATGATGATGTGCTTTTAAATTTTTCTGTTCCTTTAAAGAGTATCGATGCAGCCAAATGTATTTTACTGAAAGATACAGTTAGGGAGATACCCGTGTTTACTTCTGAGAATTCAAATGAACAAGGGACCCTTGTTACAACCTATCTGCCTTCATATAAGAAGAGGCTCATTAACAAATTGGTTCCGCAAAAGTCATATACGCTCTTTTTCCTGCCATCCGCTATACAAACATTCTGGGGCACTTATAATACGGATACATTAAAAACTACTTTTAAAACATTTGCGGCCGATGAAATGGGGAGTTTACAGGTGAAATTGGTACTACATGATAGTATTAAAAATTATGTACTGGAAGTGTTGAATGAAAAAGGAATTGTGGTAAGAACATGCAGCGGAGCAAATAAAAAAGATGTTGTTCAGATGTTTTATAATTTGCCTGCAGGTGATTATTTGCTGAGATTGACGGATGATAAGGATCAAAACAGGAAATTTTCTTCTGCCGATTATCTGAAAAACAAACAACCCGAAGCTGTATATTTTTATGATAAACCGGTAAAAATTCCTGCGGGTTGGGACGTTGAAACGGAATGGAAAATAATTGAGCAGAAAAAATAATTATTTTATTTTCATTTTTCTCCAATGAAAAAACTATTTTTCAGTTTTTTTATTCCAAGAATAAAATTTTTCTTGAAATTTTTTCCTGTTGCGCGGAATTTTTTAAAAAAATAAAATCAGACGCAAAATTATTTTTGATTTTTTCGAAATTAACAATATCAACATTTTTGTGTTGAAAAATATAATCACATTTATTTCTAACAACTTAAATAAATTGCTTACTTCGTACTACAAACTCAAAAAACAAAAACCATGGCTAAAAAAGCAAAAAAAGCCGCCAAAAAGAAAGCCGCTAAAAAAGGGCACAAAAAGGCAGCTAAGAAAAAAGCTTCTAAAAGAAAGAAGTAAAAAAGGAAACCCCGCCCAGCGGGGTTTTTTTTTGAATTGTTTTTGCCATATACGTAAAAAAAGTTTTTTAAACAGCAACAATTAATATATTTGCATCTATAAACAATACCAACATGAAACACCTTATTAAAATTACACTTGTACTTATGCTGATGGCGGGCATTATTTCCTGCGGCGGAAAGAAAGAAGAAGGCCAGGAACAGCTTACCGCACCTGCAGGCATGATGTACCTTGATATCAGTCGCACAGGCATGAATCTTTATGTAGTTACTCCCGATTCAACAAAAGGAGTTCTGGATACGATTGCGCAATCAAGCGGAGAGTATTTAATTAAAATGGGACAAAACTTCCAGATATCTGTTATGGAAAATAACGGGGATATTGCTCAAAGAAAAGCGGATATAACAAACGATGATGTTAACAAACTGAAAAAATACGTAATTGATGACGCTACTACTTTAATGTGGGAATCCGGAATCGCTGATTTATCGGAATTCCATTTTTATCACATTGCAAAGGTTGGCGATCGTACTTATGTATTTGAAGATGTAAAAGGAGAGCCCTTCACGCAGGATGCCATTCAAAAAATGCTGGATGCATGTAAACTGGTTAAAGAAAAGAAAACAAGCGATAAAAAAGCTTAAGTATAAATAAGGTGTTAAAAACAAAAGTCCTGCTTTTGGCGGGACTTTTATTTTCCGTAAATTTGTTGTCTTACAACTGCTTTGGAACCTTTTAGCAATTATGGATAATTTAAACGATTTAACAGCTATTTCGCCGGTAGACGGCCGCTATCGCAAAACCTGCGCTCCTTTTGCAAATTACTTCAGCGAATTTGCTTTAATAAAATACCGTGTTTGGGTAGAAGTGGAATATTTCATCGCCCTTACACAAATCCCGCTGCCTCAATTAAAAGATTTTCCGAAAGATAAAATCAAAAACCTGCAGTCACTCGTTACCGATTTCTCTTTGGCCGATGCGCAAAAAATAAAAGATACCGAAAAAATCACCAATCACGACGTAAAAGCCGTTGAGTATTTTATTAAAGAAAAATTTACCGGGTTTGATTTAGAGAAGTACTCAGAATTTATTCATTTTGGATTAACCTCGCAGGATATAAATAATACAGCTGTTCCGCTCAGTTTAAAAAAATGTTGCGAAGAAGTTTTTGTTTCTTCCATTCAAGCTCTTATCGATAAAATAAACTATTTTGCAACAGAGTGGAAAGATATTCCTATGCTGGCGCATACGCACGGGCAGCCAGCCTCCCCTACCCGGTTGGGAAAAGAATTAATGGTTTTTGCGGAGCGCTTACAATTGCAATTGGATTCGCTGAAAAAAATTCCGTACGCCGCTAAATTCGGCGGAGCTACCGGAAATTTAAACGCGCATCACGTTGCTTACCCGCAAATAAACTGGATTGACTTTGCAAATAACTTTGTAAATAAAAATTTAGGATTGAGTCGTAGTCAGCACACTACTCAAATTGAGCATTACGATTTTCTGGCCGCCTGGTTTGATAATGCAAAAAGGATTAATACAATTCTTATAGATTTTAACCGCGATATATGGACTTACATTTCGATGGAATATTTCAAACAAAAAATTAAAGAGGGAGAAATCGGTTCTTCGGCTATGCCGCATAAAGTGAACCCGATTGATTTTGAAAACGCGGAGGGAAATTTAGGAATTGCGAATGCTTTGTATGAACACCTCTCTGCAAAACTTCCTGTTTCAAGATTACAACGCGATTTAACAGATTCAACCGTTTTAAGAAATATAGGCGTTCCTGTTGCACATAGTTATTTAGCATATCAATCTGTATTAAAAGGATTAGATAAATTATTACTTAACGAAAAAGCGTTGCATAACGATTTAGAAAATAATTGGGCGGTAGTTGCTGAAGCAATTCAAACTATTTTGCGAAGAGAAACGTATCCAAAACCTTACGAGGCTTTAAAAGAATTAACGCGCACTAATTCACACATTACACAGAAATCGATTCAGGATTTTATTGAAACATTAAAGGTGAGCGACTTGATAAAAGCCGAATTGAAAAAAATTACACCACATAACTACACAGGAATTCAGAATTAAGAATGGAGAATTAAGAATGGAGAATTCAGAATTATGAAAGTCAGTGGCTTCACTATAGCGAGAAACGCTGTAAAGTTTGATTACCCTGTTGTTGAAGCTATAACTTCTGTACTACCTTTATGTGATGAGTTTATTGTGAATGTAGGAAAATGCGATGACGGAACTCTTGAATTAATTAAATCCATCAACTCACCTAAAATAAAAATTATTGAAAGTGTTTGGGATGATACCTTACGCGAGGGAGGAAAACTTTTAGCAGTAGAAACCAACAAGGCTTTTGACACGGTGAGTGCCGACAGCACCTGGGCTTTTTACATCCAGGCGGATGAAGTGTTGCACGAAAAATACCTGGAGGTTGTTCGCCGGGGAATGGAAGAACATAAATACAGCGCAAGAGTTGAAGGCTTACTTTTTAATTACACACATTTTTACGGCAATTACGATTATGTGGGGAATTCGCGCCGCTGGTACAGGAGAGAAGTACGGATTATCCGGAATGATAAAAGTATCCGATCCTATCGCGACGCCCAGGGTTTCAGAAAAAACGAGCAGAAATTGAAAGTAAAAGCCATCGATGCTTCTATTTTTCATTATGGCTGGGTAAAGCCTCCGAAAGCGCAACAGGAAAAACAAAAAAGCTTTCATAAAATGTGGCATGCTGATAAAGCAGCAGAGAAAATGGCGGGCGTTGCAGATGAATTTGATTACTCACAAATTGATAGTCTCGTACAATTTAACAGTACACATCCTTCGGTAATGCAAAAACGCATTGCCGCAACAAACTGGCAATTCAGTTTCGATACTTCTAAAATAAAACTCTCACCAAAGGATAAATTTCTGATGCAGATTGAAAAATCTACCGGCTGGCTACCCGGTGAGTACAGGAATTTTGAAGTGATTTAAAAAGTAGCCGAAATTCCCGCATAAATCATCCTTCCTATAGACGGGATAATTCCGGGACCCGGGTATTCCGTAGTCCGCAGCGTAAAATATTTTTCGTTCATCAGATTATTGATACCAAATTTAAGCTGGTATTTTTGTTTTATCCGGTAAGAAGAGGATAAATCAATTAACCGGTAAGAAGGGATAATTCCTGAAAGAGCATCCGCAGAAAATTTTGCATTGCCCGCGTCGCCAAAAGCAGAAGATGTGTACGAGTATTGAATATTAACAGAGAAATTTTTCAGTTTATAATTTAGCCCTACACGTTCTATATTTTGCGGCGCATACTCTACGTAATTGCCTGTAAAATCGCCGGATGTATAACGTGCGTTTATGCAGGCATAAGAATTGTAAATACTTAATCTCCCTAACCGGTTTGTAGAAATTAATCCGTCTAAAATATTTAATTCAATATAAGACTCAATTCCTTTATGTTCTGAATTACCGGTGTTGGTTCTGAAAGCATAAACAGCAGTATCGGTTTTATAAACCATTCCGATTCTGTTTTTATAATTAATGTAAAATAAGCCCAAATCAAAATTTAAAATATTTTTCAGATGGCCTCTGTAGCCAAAATCAATGTTATCCGCACTCGCATCTTTAAGATTAGGGTCAATTTTGGCAATTGTTCCGAATGGTGTTAAGTCATAATAAGAGATGGGGCGATAGCTTTGACTATAATTGGCATAAATATTTGTTGTTTCAGAAGTTTTAAATTGCAAAGCAACTCCGCCAACTAAAAATGTGCGCGACTTTTTCTTCATATTGGAATATACATAGGGATCTTTGCTGTCTGCGGCTTTGTTTTCATCATAACCATCGGCGATGGTGCTCAGGTATTCCTGGCGTATACCGGGAGTAATGCTGAATCTTTTTCCGATCTTAAAAGTGTTTTCGGCAAAGACTGCAATATTAGTAGTATAATAATTCATGTCGCCCCCCCAGGCAGATCTAATTGTGTAATCCAAATCGCTTCCGGTTGTTCCTTCTGCACCGTGTTGATTTTTTTTGTAAGCGTAAGCATAACGCACACCAACAGCAAGAGTTTGTTTTTGTTTGCCTAAATTGTAATTGGTAAGAAAACGTAATTCGTTTGTGATGCTTCTGAAATATTCGTGTTCCACCTCCCGCGGAACAAACGATCCCGAGGTAATTGTATCTAATGCCGCGGGCCCGCCGTCTTCATTTCTCCAAACCAAATCACGTTGGCTGTGCATATAGGCAGATTTAAGGCTGACAGATGTTTTGTCGTTAAACTTATAGGAGATATTTGCCGAAACAATATTCCACGGACTTTGCAACCAGTTTCGTGAACGAAGTGATTGCCTGGGGTTTTCATTAAAAAGCGAATCGGTTAATCCACCTGCCATATGAATTGTATTGCGCAAAGCCGTGTACTCAATTCCTATTTGCAATTTTTCGGTGGGGCTATACTTCACACTTGCAAAACCCGACAATTGATTTTGTTGCGAGTTTGCACGCCAACCTTCAAAATAGCGGTATTGAAGAAATCCGTAATATTTTATTTTTTTGTAAGTGCCCCCTATAGAAGTAAAACTGTTGAACATATTATTATTTCCCGCGGTTTGAGAAGAAGTGACTTCCATTGGTTTATTTGCACCGTCTTTTAATTCATAATTTATCATGCCTCCGATTTGCGGGCCGAATGCAAGAGCAGATGAGCCGCGTACAAACTGAATTGTTTTTACAGCTTCCATCGGTGGTAAATAATAAGCTTCGTTGTAACCGAAAATATCTGCCGAAATGTTGTATCCGTTCTGGCGCGTGTTTGTTTCAATACTCTGATATGGGTTTAATCCGCGGAAACCGATACCATTTGAAGTAAACCCGCCGCTTTCTGTTTCAATAATATTTAGTCCGGGAATTCTTCCGATAATTTGCCGTGTGTTATTAATGGCTTTATTTGCATCAAGTGAATCGATTTGAAGAACCTCCGTTTTTTTTCCTGCATATATAATTTGGTCAGCGTAATCATTCATTCTTCCAACACCGTTCATAGTTTTATAATGAATAATATTTATCTCAATTAAATTTACGGTATCGTTAATTTGCGCACCGGCATTAAACCCTATAAGCATCAAAACCATTCCTGTTACAAGCTTTCTCATTGATATTTTTATTTAGACTAATTCTATTTAACGGCACAAATATACTATGCAGAAATAAATAAATGATACCTTTTTTATGGTAATTTAAATAAAAACGAGAAGAGTAATTGATTATAACTAATTAATAGTCAGTGCCTCCACAATATTGCTGGATTAATTTATAGGCCACATCGCTGCCCAACTGGTCGGCTTTAGTCAAATCCTCGCAAGCGCCTTTCCGGTCTTTACTGGCCATTTTTACTGCTGCACGGTTTACGTAAGTGCTCGGGTAATTAAATTTAAGTTTTATGGCGTAATCAAAATCTTTCAATGCTTCAATGTATTGTTTTAATCCCCCCTTTGCCGTGCCCCTGAAATTATACGCGATGTAACTTTTAGAGTTTAGTTTTATAGCTTCTTCCAAATCACTAATTGCTGCCGAAAAATCATTTACTTCAATTTTTGCCGCACCTCTGTAAGTATAAGCAAATTCATTTTTAGAGTTTCGTTTTATAAGTGTATCAAAAACTTTTATAGCCCCTTTATAATCACCTGTTTCAAATTTTGCCTGCGCCAGGTTAGTGTATACTTCATCTTCAATATTTGTGTACCTAAACAATTTTATTCCTTGTTCTATATCCTTAATTGCATACGAGTATTGTTTGAGTTTATATTTTAATAAGCCCCTGTCTAAATAAGCCAGCGCGTAATTTTCCTGTGCAAATAATACCTGGTTATACAATTCAATCGCGCCTTTATCGTCCTGCCCGAAAGCACGTAGTTCCGCAATGAAACACATCAACTCCGGGTCAGCAGGATCTAAACCTGAAGCCTCATCATAATACTTTTTTGCCTCGGGATATTTTTTATTGAGGTAACAAACTCTGCCTAAATATTTTGTACAATTAAAATTATCGGGATTGTATTTTAAGGTAAGCTCAAGATTTTTTTGGGCATTGGCAAAATCCTTAAGTTCCATAAAACAAAAGGCCATTTTATTGTAGGCTTCCGGAAAATTGTTCCGCTTTTTCACGGCTTTTTCATACAACTTAATTGCTTCCTTGTAACGCATGGAATCCTGCAATTTTGAGGCGGCTTTAAAATAATCGGCCGCCGGATCAAGTGTACGGACAGTATCTTTCTTATCCTTTTGGGCAAAGACATTTACCGACAAAAGGCATAAAAAAAACATATAAATAACCTGCCGCATAGTATAAAATTACTAATTTCACACAAAACAAAAAAACATGCCAGTTGCAACCATTATTCTCTTAGCTCTGATAGCCATTGTGCTGTTGGGCTCATTTAAAACAGTTACGCAGGGAAGCGTAGTTGTTACTACCATTTTCGGGAAGTTTAACCGCATTTTACACCCTGGTTTAAACTTTAAAATTCCGCTTATTGAGCGCATTTTTAAGAAAATTTCTATCCAGAACCGTTCTTCGGAAATGGGCTTTACCGCAGTTACTGTCGATCAGGCTAATGTAAATTTTACAGCAATGTTGCTTTACGGAGTTTATAACACGGCAGAAGAAACTATTAAAAACGTAGCCTTTAAATTTATCGACGAAAGAAATTTGATGTCGGCTCTTGTCCGTTCGGTTGAAGGATCTGTTCGTGCTATTGTGGCTACTAAAAAACAATCGGAGGTTTTATTACTGCGCCGTGATATTGTATTAGAAATCAAAGACCAATTAGACAAAACCCTGGAAGAATGGGGTTATCACTTAATTGATTTGCAGTTAAACGATATTACATTTGATGAAGAAGTAATCCGCTCGATGGCAAAAGTGGTTGCCAGTAACAACTTAAAAGCCGCTGCCGAAAATGAAGGGCAGGCCTTATTAATTACCAAAACCAAAGCAGCTGAGGCGGAAGGTAATGCTATTAAAATTGCCGCGCAGGCAGAGAAAGATGCAGCACAGTTACGCGGACAGGGTGTGGCTTTGTTCCGCGAAGAAGTGGCCAAGGGGATGAGCTCTTCCGCAAAACTAATGCAGGATGCAAACCTGGACGCTTCTTTAATTCTCTTCAGCATGTGGACTGAATCTGTAAAAAACTTTGCCGAGCACGGAAAAGGAAATGTTATCTTCTTAGACGGTAGCACTGAAGGCATGCAAAACACCATGCGCCAGATGATGGCCATCGGTCAAATGGATTTAAAAGATCAAACCAAAAAGAAATAAAACTGGATTTTAAAAGAGGCTCTGACATAGCCTCTTTTTTATTTTAAATTTATCCCGTAAATAAATATCTTTGTTTCAGAAGGGATTCCTTTAAATAAAAAATAAGCACATGCCTATCTATCATAAACTCGGAGATTTTCCCTACAAACGCCACATCGTTTTTAAGGATAAAAACGGGCGCCATCGTTACGAACAGCTTTTTGGTACTGAAGGTTTTTCAGGTATGCAAAGTATGTTATATCATGTGCACCGCCCCACACAGGTAAAAGAAATTTTAAAAACTTATGACGTTACTCCGAAAGCAGCTATCGAAAAAAATATCAAGGCTCTGCAACTAAAAGGCTTTGCCATTAAACCTGCAGATGATTTTTTAGAAAGCCGTAAAGTACTTTTATACAACGGTGATTTGTGGATGGGACTTGCTGCTCCTAAAAAAAGTTTAAAAACTTATTTCTATAAAAACGCGGATGCCGACGAAATACTTTTCATTCACAAAGGCAAAGGAACCCTGCGGACATTTATGGGTAACATAAAATTTGAGTACGGTGATTATTTAATCATACCGCGCGGCATGATTTACCAGGTAGATTTTGAAACAGAAGATAACCGGTTGTTTTTCTTAGAGAGCTTCCATCCTGTTTATACTCCCAAGCGTTATAAAAATTCGGCCGGGCAAATGCTGGAGCATTCGCCGTTTTGCGAACGCGATTATAAATTGCCAACTGAATTAGAAACGCATGACGAGAAAGGCGATTTCTTAATTAAGATAAAAAAAGAAGGCCAGATACATGAAGTGGTTTATGCAACTCATCCTTTTGATGTGGTTGGTTGGGACGGATATAATTTCCCGTGGGGGTTTTCCATTCATAATTTCGAACCTATTACCGGACGTGTGCATCAACCGCCTCCCGTACACCAGACTTTTGAAACCGGAGCTTTTGTAGTTTGTTCTTTCTGCCCGAGGTTATACGATTATCATCCGCAATCTGTTCCCGCCCCGTATAATCATAGTAATATTGACAGTGATGAAGTTTTGTATTATGTTGACGGAGATTTTATGAGTCGCAATAATGTTGCTGAAGGAGATATCACTTTACATCCGAAAGGAATTCCGCACGGGCCGGCACCCGGAGCAATGGAGCGAAGCATCGGGCAAAAAGAAACGAAGGAACTTGCTGTAATGGTTGACACTTTTCGTCCGCTGAAAGTTAGTGCGGATGCAATGAGTATTGACGACGGAAAATATTACAAAAGTTGGGTTGAGTAACTAATTTTAATTTAAACAAATTTAAAACCGCAAACCATGAATAAAGTAAAAACAAATAAAATTTTGGTACCTTTTGATTTTTCAAAAACAGCGGGCAACGCCATTAAATATGCTGCCTTTACAGCTAAATTAACCAAAGGCGAACTTATTTTGCTGAACGTGCAAAGAAGAAACGAACTGGTTGATATTATTATGCCTGCTGTAAAACTGAAAGACATTTCGGTTATTATGGAATATATAGAAGAGAAACTGGAAAAAGTGGCGGATGATATTACTAAACGTTACGGAATAAAAGTAAGCTCACTCACTTCCATGGGACATATTGCTTCAGAAATTGCCAACATTGCCGAAGAAGAAAATTGCGGATTGATTGTAATGGGAACACGCGGAAGAGATTCTCATAATGATTTTTTTTTAGGAAGCAATGCTTATCACACTATTACAAAAACCGTTTTACCGGTTATGACTGTAAAGAATGCTGCTGATAAACTCGGCTTCGGGCGTATTGTTTTACCAATGGATTTATCGCAGCACTCGCGTCAAAAAGTAGATTCAGCTATTTACATGGCTGATAAATTTGCGTCGCATATTTATGTGCTGGGGTTATACCATAAACATGAAGCACAGGATAAATACAAATTAGAAGTGATTCTTGAACAGATAAAAAGACTTGCAGCGAAAAAGAAAGTAGTTACAACGGGCACCATTATTCAGTCTGATAATCACGCGGCAAAAACATTGGCTTACGCCCGCAAAGTAAAAGGGCAATTAATTATGGCCATGAACGATCAGGATACTGAATTCGGAAGAGGGTTGATAAGCACTTACGTTCATCAATTAGTTAACGAATCTAAAATTCCGGTACTTTGCATTCCGCCCGAAATTCACGGCGAAAACATGAGTAGTTCTATTGGCGGAATGTGGTAAAAACTACAAGCACCCCGTCCTTCCGCCATCCACAGGAATATTAATTCCGGTAATGTAAGCTGCTGCCGGGCTTGCCAAAAAAACCACCGCGTTGGCAATTTCGTTTGCTTCGGCAAAACGCTTCATGGGGATTTCTTTCAGCATGTGTTCTTTAACTTCATCAACAGGTTTTAAATTTTTTGCCGCGTTATTTTCAATAATAGAATGTAAACGTTGCGTACTTGTTGCACCGGGCAACACATTATTTACCGTAATACCGAATTGGGCAACTTCATTCGCCCACGTTTTACTCCAGTTGCCAACCGCGGCGCGGATCGTGTTTGATACTCCCAAATTCGGCAAAGCCTGTTTTACTGATGTAGAAATAACATTTATAATTCTTCCGTAACCCGAGTTTTTCATTCCTTCCAAACAGGCCTGGGCTAAAATCTGGTTACAAATTAAATGATTACTGAAGGCGCTTAAAAATTCTTCCGTCTTTGCATTGGTAATCGGCCCGGAGGGAGGTCCACCTGTATTATTAATTAAAATATTTACGGCACCGTGCCTTTCTACATATTTGGTTACGATATTTTTTACCTCATCAGGTTTACTGAAATCTGCAACTAAATAAGAGTGTTGTTGGCCTTTGTCTGTATTTAACTCGGTTTTTATTTTTTTTAATACTTCTTCGTTGCGGGCTAATAAAGTTACGTTTGCACCCAGCAAGGCTAATTCAACAGCAACCGCTTTTCCTATTCCCTGTGTGCTTCCGCAAACCAATGCGCGTTTGTTTTTTAAATCGAGATTCATGTTTTATTTTTTTATTTTTCTTCCCCTGTCATGCCGAAACAAGTTCAGGATGATCAAATTTGGTCATTTCTTTCTTATTAAAGTAACTCCGTCGCGTAAAGGCAGCATCAATTTTTCTACTCTTGTATCTGCGGCTATTTTTTTACTGAAAGCGTCCAGAGCAAGTGTATCCACATCTTTATTATTTGCTAAATCTAAAATTTTACCGCTCCACAAAACATTATCGGCCATAATTAATCCACCGCTATTCAATTTTTCAAAAACCAAATCATAATACAATGAATAATTTTTTTTATCGGCATCTATAAAAACAATATCAAACTTATAATTCAGCTTTTTAATTTCTTCAACCGCATTGCCTAAAATAAATTCAATATGGTTTTTATATTCCGAGAGGTCAAAGAAATCTTTTGCCAACAAAGAAGTTTCCGGATTATTATCCAGTGTAATTAATTTTCCCCCGTGTTGCAATCCTCTTGCAAGGCACAAAGCGGAATAACCGGTAAAAGTCCCGATCTCTAAAATATATTTTGGTTTTGCCAAAGAAGAAATCATACTTAAAAACATTCCCTGCAAATGACCGCTGAGCATACGCGGTTGCAAAGTTTTTAAATGCGTTTGGCGGCTTACTTCTTTTAAAAGCGCATCTTCCGCATCCGAATGCTTTATGCAATAACTGCTTAATTCCTCCGAAATAAATTCCATACAAAATCTACGAATTACTAATTTGGTACGAATATACGAATCTGCCGTAGGCTTCAATAACCATAAGTTTACATATTTGGGCAATCAGGTAAATCTGTTTCAAATTGTATATTCTTCCTTTACTAATCTAATTTGCAAAGTTCAGGTTAGTAAATTCGTACAGCTGCTATTTGTAATTCGTAACATTTACTATATTTAAAGTCTGTTTATAATTTTACATGGAAAGATTTACCGGACTTTTAGGCGTACTTGTAATTTTCGGGATAGCATTCTTGCTGTCCAATAACCGCAAAGCCATTAATTATCGCTTGGTTTTTAGCGGCATAGGCTTGCAGATTCTTATTGCCGTTCTGGTTTTAAAAGTACCTTTTATTACTAATTTTTTTGCCATGCTCGGGCGTGGAATGGGTAAAATAGAACAATTTGCCACACAAGGTGCCGGCTTTGTTTACGGTGGTATTATGATAGATACGCACGATGGATCAGCTAAAAGTTTCGGGGCTCCGCATACTTTTGTATTTGCTTTTAGTGTTACAGCCACCATTATATTAGTATGTGTTTTAGTTGCTGTTTTGTATCACATCGGTGTTATGCAACGTGTGGTTGCTTTTATCGCTAAAATCATGAATTTTGTAATGCGCGTTAGTGGGGCCGAAGCTTTAAGTAATGTAGCCAGCGCATTTGTAGGACAGGTTGAAGCACAGGTAATGATTCGTCCCTACATCCCGACAATGACAAAAAGTGAATTGATGTCATCAATGGCCGGAAGTATGGCCTGCATTGCCGGAGGTATATTAATAGTATATGTAAATATGGGCGCCCGGGCCGAGTATTTACTTACAGCCAGTTTAATGGCTGCGCCCGCCGCATTGGTCATTTCAAAAATTATTTATCCCGAAACAGAAGAGCCTGTAACAAAAGGAAAAGTAAAACTGGAAGTAAAAAAGGAACATACCAATCTGATTGACGCTATTTCACACGGGGCAGCCGACGGTATGAAGATTGCCATTAATGTAATTGCCATGCTGATTGGTTTCATCGCTTTAATCGCGCTTATTAATTACGGCTTAGGAAAAATCTGGGGGCCGCTATCTTTGGATTACATCTTCGGAAAAATATTTTACCCGCTTGCCTGGTGCATGGGTGTACCTGATGCAGATGTGCAGCAAGTAGCTACTATAATGGGCCAGAAGCTTACTATAAACGAGTTTGTAGCCTTTGATACGCTTACGCATAAGTTAGCTGCCCCTTTAAGTGAAAAAGGCCTTATAATAACCAGTTTTGCCATTTGCGGTTTTGCTAATTTCAGCTCAGTCGGAATGCAAATAGGTGGTATCGGTGCGTTGGCACCCGAAAGACGCGCAGACCTTGCCAAACTTGGTATAAGAGCGTTAATAAGCGGCACCTTAGCTTCTTATCTTTCCGCAACCATTGCCGGAATGTTGATTTAAAAACATTCGTCGAAGGCTTTTAAAATTGCCCCACAAAATATTACGGCTTATTTACCTTTCATCGTCAAAAAAACCCGATTGGTATAAAAACTAATTTTTCAGGCAAAAAGCTTTGAAAGAAACAAAATTTTTACTATATCTTTACGTTAGAATAGATAATTATAGTACATATTTATAATAAATGCCAAAAATGAGCCTCACATTAGATTTACCCCTGCAAAGCACTCTCAAAAAGTTCTTCGGATTTGAAAAATTTAAAGGAAACCAGGAAAAAATAATCAACAGCATTTTAAATGGCGAGGACACCTTTGTTATTATGCCTACGGGCGGAGGTAAGTCGCTTTGCTATCAGTTACCGGCTGTTATCAGCGAAGGCACTGCTATTATAGTATCTCCTCTTATTGCTTTAATGAAAAACCAGGTGGATGCCATCCGCGGCTTCAGCAGCGAAGACGGTATTGCACATTTTATGAACTCTTCTTTATCTAAAGCAGAAATTACCAAAGTTAAAAGCGACGTGTTGGCCGGAAAAACCAAACTATTATACGTAGCCCCCGAAACTTTAACCAAAGAAGACAATATTAAATTCTTTACCGAATTCCGCGTTTCTTTCTTTGCTATTGATGAGGCGCATTGTATATCTGAGTGGGGGCACGATTTCCGACCTGAATATCGCCGTCTGCGTCCTATTATAGACAAAGTTGCCGAGAAGATGAAAATCAATATCCCGGTAATGGCGCTTACTGCCACTGCTACTCCAAAAGTGCAGTTGGATATTCAGAAGAACTTAGGCATGCTAAAGGCAAATTTGTATAAATCGTCTTTTAACCGCCCCAATTTATATTACGACATCAGGCCAAAAACCAATGTTATTAAAGAAATTATTAAATATGTTAAGCAAAACAGCGGTAAGTCGGGTATTATTTATTGCTTAAGCCGTAAAAAAGTAGAAGAGGTTGCCGAAGTATTGAAAGTAAACGGAATTAAAGCCGCACCTTATCATGCGGGTATGGATGCCAAAGAACGCGCAAAAGTTCAGGATGGTTTTTTGATGGAAGATTTAAACGTAATCGTTGCTACCATTGCTTTTGGTATGGGTATCGATAAACCGGATGTCCGTTTTGTAATTCACCACGATATTCCGAAATCATTAGAAAGTTATTACCAGGAAACAGGGCGTGCGGGCAGAGATGGCGGAGAAGGTAACTGTGTTACATTTTACAACCATGATGATATTGTTAAGTTAGAAAAATTTTTAAAAGGCAAACCCGTTGCTGAAATGGAAATTGGCAAAGCCTTATTGCAGGAAACTGTTTCTTTTGCAGAGACAGCCTCTTGTCGCCGGAAATTTTTACTTCATTATTTCGGTGAAGATTCTGACGAAAAAGATTGCAACAAATACTGCGACAACTGCCGCCACCCGAAACAGAAATTTGAAGGTAAAACAGACGTGGTTCTTGCCATTGAAGCCGTACTTGCCGTTAAAGAAAAACACAAAACCAAAGATGTTATTAACGTGCTTATGGGTACGCTTACCTCAACCGGTAAAACATACAAGCATAATGAGCTTGAAGTTTTTGGCGATGGTGTTGACGGAGAAAAAGACGAACGCTACTGGAGCGCGGTATTCCGCCAGGCATTGGTGAACGGATTATTATTGAAGGATATTGAGAATTACGGTTTACTGAGAGTATCCGATAAAGGAAAGGCCTTCCTCAAAAAGCCTTTCTCTATTATGCTTACGCGCGACCATGATTACAGCGGTGCCGACAGCGGAGAAGATGATGATATGATTGCGCCAAGCGGAAAAGGCGCGGGTGCGGCCGATCAGCTTCTTTATAGTTTATTGAAAGATGAAGTAAAGAAAATTGCCAAAGCAAAAAAACTTCCTCCTTACGTAATATTTGCCGAAACATCTTTAGAAGAGATGGCGATACAATATCCTGTTACCATAGATGAGTTAACACGCATTAACGGAGTCGGCTCCGGTAAAGCAAGTAAATACGGACCGCCGATTATCGCGCTTATTAAAAAGCATGTTGACGAAAATGAAATTGAACGCCCTGTAGATATGTTGGTTAAATCAGTAGCCAATAAATCGGGTAATAAAATTTACATTATCCAGAATATTGACCGTAAGATTAATCTTGAGAACGTTGCCAAATCAAAACAACTCAGTTTTAATGATTTGTTGCACGAGATGGAGACCATTGTTTCTTCGGGCACAAAACTGAACATTGCTTATTATCTGGATGATGCCATGGATCCTGAAAAGCAGGAAGAAGTTATTGAATACTTCCGTGAAAGCGAAACGGATTCGGTTGATGCGGCCCTGAAAGAATTAGGTGCTGATGATTATACCGAAGAGGAAATTCGTTTAATGCGCATCCGCTTTTTAAGCGAATACGGAAACTAACTTTTAGAACAAACACAAAATAAAAATCCCCCCGCAGAATTGCGGGGGGATTTTTATTTTATAAATTTTAAGAAGATTACTTCTTAGCATCAGGTTTTTTAGCGTCCGCGGCTTTTGCGTCTGCTTTCGGAGCTTCTGTTTTAGCAGCACCCTCGGCAGGAGTTGCGGTAGCAGCAGCATCTGTAGTAACAGCAGCTGTTGTAGTTTCTTCAACGGCACGTGTAACGTTAACACTTACAATTGCCATATTAGCGCCACCAAGAACTTCGCAGCCGTCAATTTTAATGTCGCTGAAAGTAATTGATTTACCAATGGTAAGAGGCTCAACATTTAATTCAAGGAAAGCAGGGATTTTTGTAGCAGGGCCTTTTACTTTTACCAAACGATGGCTGAGAATTAACCTTCCGCCCGCTTTAACGCCTTCTGCCTGCCCTTTTAATTTTACAGGAATACCGATGGTTACCGGTTTACCTTCTACGATTTCTAAAAAGTCAACGTGAATTAAACGGTCGTTCACTTTGTGAAACTGAGCCTCCTGCACCATGGCCTGGGCTTTTTTTCCGTTAATATCGAGGTCAACAAAACACACTTCGGGAGTATATATGATGTTTTTGAAAGCACGCTCATCCGCATAAAAGTGGACTTGTTCTTTTCCTCCGTATAATACGCAGGGAACAGTTCCTTTTCTGCGTAAGTTGGATGCATCTTTTTTCCCTACGTTTGCCCTCAGCAAACCGCTCAACGATACAATTTTCATTTTTTATTTTTTAGGAGTGTTTCAAAAGCCCCGCTTACTTTTTACGCACCCGTTTTTATTTTTTCGCGGGTTATTTTCTTTACACTATAAAATGTGAACTTATCGACTCATGATGCAAAATATTGTTCACCACTTTGGCAAATAAATCTGAAACCGAAACCACCTTTATTTTTCCGCTTTCTTTTCGCTGTGGAATGGTATCTGTAATGATCAATTCTTTTAATTTGGAATTTTCAATATTTTCATAGGCCTTGCCGGATAAAACACCGTGTGTACAAACTGCTCGTACACTTAAAGCGCCACGCTCCATCATCATATCGGCAGCTTTGCAAAGGGTTCCTCCTGTATCCACCAAATCATCCACTAAAACAATGTTTCTTCCTTCAATTTCTCCAATGGCAGTCATATGGTCAACCTGGTTTGCTTTAGTACGCTGTTTATAGCAAATTACAAGTTCGGCTTTTAAATATTTTGAGTATGAATTGGCGCGTTTGCTACCACCCATATCCGGCGCGGCAATAGTAAGGTTGGGAAGATTTAATTTTACAATGTGCGGCATGAAAATAGTAGAGGCATACAAATGGTCTACTGGAATATCAAAAAATCCTTGTATCTGGTCGGCATGCAAATCCATAGTCATAACGCGCGTGGCACCTGCCACAGCCAGCATATCGGCCACTAATTTTGCGCCGATTGCAACACGAGGCTGGTCTTTACGATCTTGCCTTGCATAACCGTAATAAGGAATGATAGCTACGATTTCTTCTGCCGAAGCGCGTTTTGCGGCATCAATCATTAAAAGAAGTTCCATCAGGTTATCAGCAGGAGGCATTGTAGATTGTATAATAAATACTTTTTGCCCGCGCACACTCTCTTCAAAAGACATTTGAAACTCGCCATCGCTGAAAGGGATACGTTTTACATTACCCAAAGACGAGCCATAGACCCTGGCGATTTGTTCTGCCAGGCCTTGCGATGCGCTTCCGGTAAAAAATTTAACCTGTGCTTCCATAATTTAAAGGGTGCAAAGCTAATAAAATAAGGGTGCTTATACAAGATTTTTGGGAGTTTTTGAACTGAAATTCAGAAAAAAAGGTAGTTTTGCAATCCCTTTTATGGGAAACCCGTCCTACAAGGACGATACCGAAAGCCCAGCTGGCGGAATCGGTAGACGCGCTGGTCTCAAACACCAGTGTCTTCGCGGACATGCCGGTTCGAGTCCGGCGCTGGGTACAAGTGGGAAAACCTGATGAAAATTCAGGTTTTTCCATTTTTGATACTCTGAGCAAAGTACTAATATTTAGAGCGTTCTGATAAAACATAGGGTTTATCATGTCGGTTCGACCGCCTATTTTTTCCTTGGTAAAACCGCCTAAAAAAATGCCCTTTAAAAAGGGCTGTTTGTTTTCGACGGTCGCTTTGCCGTAAACAAGATTCAAGTCAGAAAGGTAAGGAAGATAAGTCTCGTAGCGTTTTAGTGTTTCGCTGTCGTTCTTGTTTAAATCCGCCAGTTCACCTTTCTTCTCATTAAGTTCTCTATTGTACACAGGATACCATTTTTTGTAGGAGGATTGCGCGATCTTATTGGCGATGTACTTTTCCTCCAGTGAACTTAATTTATCGTTTATAACTAAGCCCTTTTTCATATTTGCAATGAGCCAAAAAATCGATTGAGCACGTTTGAATATTTTTCATGTTTTCTTTGTAAGGAAAGGGAATTTTTCCAACTCTTTAAGTGAAAAATGCAGTAATATTTCTATAAATTGAACTTTTAAATGGCGATTTATCAAATCACTAAGAAAACTTGGGATTTTGTTTAACGTATTGTTAAAAAAACTGTTCCCCTTTGTTAACAGAATTTCTTGTTACCAGTTAAAATTTATTCATAAATTTGTAAGGTAAACTAACAAGTTAATAAACCAAGATAAACAACATATATGGATACAACAGAATTATCTTCATCGTTGAGGGCAGTAGTTTCTGCATTGCACAAAGGGTTACGTAAACAAACATCCGCCGTTAAAACCTATTCAATGACCGAAATAGAAACCATAGCACATTTATTTAGTAACTCTTCACTATTACCCACTGAGCTTGCTGCTTTAACAAAAGTTAAAACACAATCCATGTCGCAGA
Organism: Bacteroidia bacterium; assembly: GCA_035569635.1. GTDB lineage: Bacteria > Bacteroidota > Bacteroidia > B-17B0 > Aurantibacillaceae > PALSA-968. The sequence continues at coordinate 21,600 of DATMMV010000008.1, forward strand.
TATTAAGCAAAATGGAGGAACAGGGAATTATTAAAAGAACACCATCTAAAGACGACAAACGCAAAGTATATATTTCTCTTAGTGCCACCGGAAAAAAGATGGTGGAGAAAATCAAGTATGAACGTGATGAATGGCTTAAGGGTATTATTGAAAAATCACTTACAGATAAAGAAAAGGAGTTACTTATAAAAGTTTTACCCGTATTAAATAAACTTATTGAAAATAAATAATGTAAATGCCGGAGATAATACGTGATGAGAGGTAAAAAAATAAATACATTCAGAGCATTTCAAAATCGCAACTACGCTTTATTTTTTAGCGGGCAGTCAATTTCTCAAATTGGCACTTGGATGCAGCGCACAGGTGTAAGTTGGGTTGTTTATAGCATGACCCATTCCACCCTTATGTTGGGCTTAACTATTTTTGCATCTCAATTTCCTTCGTTTCTTTTTTCTTTGTTTGGAGGTATTGCATCGGATAGGTATAATCGTTATAAAATATTACTGTTTACTCAGACAGCTTCTTTGATACAAGCTGCATTACTGGCTATACTGGTACTTACAAACCACACTACTGTTTTTGGGTTGCTTGCGCTTAGTGTTATACTCGGCATCATAAATGCCTTTGACGTACCTGCAAGACAGCCAATGATACATGAACTCGTAACTGACAAAGCAGACCTTCCTAATGCGCTTGCCCTTAACTCTTCTTTGGTGAATCTTGCCCGGCTAATTGGCCCGGCTTTATCGGGTATTGTTTTGGTAAAATTTGGAGCGGGTATATGTTTTCTTTTAAATGCCGTGAGTTTTGTAGCGGTAATCATTTCCTTGTTATTAATGAAGCTGCCGGAATATAATCCCTCGCATATAAAAAAGAAAGTTACATCAGAACTTAGAGAAGGATTTATCTACCTGAAACAAAATCTATCAATCAGTATTATATTACTTATGCTTTCTTTGGTAAGCCTTCTTGTTTTGCCTTACGATACTCTCTTGCCGGAATTTGCTAAAGTGATTTTTAAAGGTGATGCTGCCACTTTTGGTTATATCAGCAGCTTTATGGGCTTAGGAGCTTTAGCCGGAACTTTGTTTTTGGCTTCTCTTAAAAAAGGAACTGACCTTAAGATCGTTTTATTGATTAATCTTATCATCATGGGTGTTGGGCTTATGCTTTTTTCCCATATTGATTATTTTCCGATGGCTATGTTGTTTGCAGCTATGGCAGGGTTTGGCGGAATGACGCAAACTACCATATGCCTTACAATAGTGCAAGTTAATACGGAAGCACACATGAGAGGCAGGGTAATGAGTTTTTTAGCTATGTCTGTTTTCGGTATGTTGCCATTGGGTAGCTTGATTATAGGAAGTATTTCACAACAAATCGGGGCACCCAATACACTTCTTTGTCAAGGTATAATAGCAATAATCATTGCAATAGTTTTTTCAAAATTCCTGCGAAAAGATAAATTGAATAAAAAAGAAATGGAAAAACTAGGTGAAGTTGAAGAAGAAATAATTAAAAAAATTTAATCAATTAATTTTTAAACAAAAAAACAAAATGGAATCAAACAAACAAAAAACCGCGCTTCTTGTAATGGATATGCAAACCGGAATACTTGGAATGTTTCCAAATTCTGCTGCGCTTAGCGGAAAAGTTGCTAAAGCGATAGCACACGCACGCACGAAGAACATTCCCGTTCTTTATATTAGAGTGGGGTTTAGACAGGGAATGCCTGAAGTAAGTGCAAATAATAAAAGTTTTACGGCCAGCAAAGAAAGATTAGCTAATATCAATATGGATGAATGGATGAAAATTGATTCTTCTGTTGAACCTTTGCCGAACGAAATTACAATTACAAAACGCCGCATTAGTGCATTTACAGGTAGTGATCTGGAAGTGGTTCTAAGAGCGCAAAGTATTCAACACATAATATTAACGGGTATATCAACAAGCGGCGTTGTTCTATCAACTCTGCGTGAAGCCGCTGATAAAGATTACCATGTAACTGTATTATCCGATTGCTGCGCAGATGCAGACGAAGAAGTGCACCGTGTGCTGACCACTAAAGTTTTTCCGCGTCAAGCAGAAATATTGACATTGGATGAATGGGATAAAATTGGTTAAAAAGTATCGCATTTTCTGCCCGTTTTATTTTTTTCCAATGATTCGGTTCCTTGTTTGGAATAATGCTACTTACGAAAGAAAAAATAGCCAAGTTGACACACAACTTATTTCTGCGCGACAAAATTCTTTAGGCCAAGATGCTTTGAGTTTTTCCCACTTTTAATTTTCAAATCCGTCCTCGGCAAGTTTGTTTAGAAAATCCACAAAAAAAGAGCCAAACACCAAATAAAAATTGAGCTGTACAGCAAATATATTCCCTTGGAATGCTCATCTTTGTATAACAAAATAGAAATGGATATTTTAAAAATAAGTACAGATTGGGCGAAGGCCGAGGTGTTTTCAGCCAAAATAGTTTTACTGATAAGTTTGCTTTTTTTCATCGTAGCCCTTGGCTTTTGGCAATTAGGCAAAACCGACATGGCAAAAGCTTTTGTATGGCCAATGTTGGTGTCTGGTGTATTACTTGTGGCTGTATCGGCAGGTTTATATTTTGCCAACAAACCACGAATTACCCAATTCGAGACAACTTATAATACCGATGCGAAAGCATTTGTCAAAACAGAAACAGAGCGTACCGCAAAATCTCAAAATGACCTCGCACTGGTCTTCAAAGTCCTTCCTCTTATTATTATTGCAGCAGCATTGCTAATCATTTTTATAAATACTCCGTTGTGGCGGGCAATTGGCATTACCACTATCGCACTAATGACCATATTAATGTTTATTGATAGCAATACGAATGCAAGAAACACGGCATATCATCAACGTTTATTAACCGAGAAACAATGAACGATAAGATAATGCCGAGCGCAAGCTAATAATTGACTAGATAGAAAACAGGTAGTCACAGACAGAAAATTATGTTTAGAAAAAGGAAAGCACCCACCATAACCAGCTATACTTCAAATCCTGCTCTTGTAACTATTAAACCTGATTGGAAGGGCACTCCACTTGATGAAAATGGTTTATTCATGAATCATGAGTATCCGTGGAGGCTTGAGTTCAGCAAAATATTTAAATTCATATTTCACCGTAATCCACAGAAAGAAATAAAAAAGCAGGATACTTGGCGAATACCTGTTCTCAAAAACGATCAGTGGCTCATAGACCCGACGGACAAAATTGTATGGTTAGGTCACGCCAGTTTTTTCATTCAGTTGTCAGGTATTCGCATTCTGATAGACCCGGTTTACGGTAAGTTGCCAGTTGTTGCGCGCTTTTCGGATATGCCGGTGGCTCCAAATAAACTACTGAATATTGATTACATATTAGTTTCACATGCGCACTACGACCACTGCGATAAAAACAGCATAAAATTGTTAACTGGTAATAATCCCCGTGCTCAGATACTAACCGGGTTAAATCTGAACAAATTAATTAGTAAATGGACAGGCAATAAAATACAAACTGCCGGGTGGTATCAACAGTATAAACTTGAAAGCGATCTAAAGATTACGTTCCTACCGTCAAGACACTGGGCGAACCGGACTCTCTTTGATGTAAACACTACTCTGTGGGGCGGGTTCATGATTGAGAAAGATGAAAAGTGCATCTACTTTAGCGGGGATTCTGCAAATGGATCACATTTCAATGATATAGGAGAGCTTTTTCAAAACATTAATATAGCTCTCATCGGTGTAGGCGCATACGCTCCTGCATGGTTTATGGAAGCGATGCATCAAAACCCATATGATGCTGTGAAAGCATTCCGGGCGACGCATGCAAAAACATTTATACCATTTCACTACGGCACATTCGATTTATCAGACGAACCTTTGGAGGAACCTCAGCAAATACTTAACAAGCTTAATGCTGAGGGTAAAATCGAAAACACATTAAAGATTTTAAAGTTGGGCGAGGTATTTTATTGTCAGTAAAAGTATAATTTTGAATAAGTAAACCAATTTTGTACATTTTCAAAGAAATAAATTATTAAAATATGTCAGAAACAAACCCCAATTTTCGTTTAGAAACATTTTGTGACGGAATATTTGCAATTGCAATTACATTATTGATTATTGAGATTAAAGTACCACCTGTCAGCACAGTGCATTCAAAAGCGGAATTGTGGGCGGCATTTGCTCATGAGTTACCCTCCTGGCTTGCATTTTTACTTAGTTTTATTATTCTCTTAGTATCATGGGTAGGTCATTGGCATACGTTTAAATTAATTAACAAGTCATCTCCTAAATTTACATATGCCAATGGACTGTTAATGTTATCTGTTGTTTTAGTGCCATTCATCACTGCTGCGGTGGCAGAATATCTTAATAGTGCTGACAGCGATTTAGCCCAACCTGCCATTACCTTATATTGTGCGGTGATCCTTTTAAATAATTTTGCATGGAATTTAATACACCATGTCTACTTATTTTCGGAAACATTAGTTAAGCCAAACGTGAATATTAAAAAAGCAAGGAAGCAGGCCTTGTATTCACGTTATATGTTTGTTTTGTATGGGTTCGCTTTTATTTTATCATTTTGGTTTCCTTTAATTTCTTTTACAATTATTGCTTTATCCTTTGTTATGTGGTTGGTTCAGGGCATAGCTATTAAAGAAGAAAAAATGACCAATTAAAGGCCAAGCACATTACTTTTTCAATTTTTTTTAATAAATTTTGCATAGTTTTAAGGAGGGAAGGAGGGTTCGGATAGGTTCTTATTGGGAGATCACACTTGGCGCAGGAACATTAACAAATTTGTATATTTGACATAGCTAATGCACGAATTCCTTATTAAATACATTAAAAGTCATTCGACAACGCTACTCTCTGAAAGTGACATTCAGTTAATTAATGAATCATTTATTCCGAAAAAATTGAGAAAAAGACAATACTTCCAACAGGCTGGAGAAGTATGTAAATACATGGCTTTTATTGTGAAGGGTGCAATGCGCCAGTATAGCGTTGATGATAAAGGAGCAGAACACATGGTTCGATTATCAATTGAAGGTTGGTGGGCCGGTGATCGTGAAAGTTTTACTATGCTTACGCCCACTATTTATAACATTGATGCTTGGGAAGAATCCGAAGTTTTGATAATTACTAAAGCAGATATGAATCAACTCCGTTCTATTCCTGCAATGAGTGAAATGGCAAGTCAGTTAGATAATAACCACGCCTTTGCCCTTCAAAAAAGAGTTCATTCTTCTATAAGTGATCCGGTAGAAAAGCGATATGCTGATCTTGCAAAAACATATCCTCAGCTTTTGGAACGTTTCCCTCAACATTTGATCGCCTCCTATTTAGGTGTGACCAAAGAAACCCTTAGCCGCGTACGTCATAACCTTATAAAAAAGTAGGTTCCACCACATTTTTATCCTGTTTTACCTTAATTCGTTGACAAATGTCAACGTTCTTTTTTATCATTAATCATCGATTTAGGATCTCTCCATGTCGCAACTTTGTATCAGTAAAGGACAGTATAAACCTTTAAAAAATAAAGTCATGAGTAAAAGAAAAATCAGTTATAAAACAAACGGACACAGAGCAGACATCGGCTCTTATGTTATTTATCGTATGGTGTCCAATAATTATGTTGAATCGGTCGGGCCTTTTGTATTTCTCGATCACATAGTTCCGATCAAACACTCACCGGATGAGGATCGCAAAGTGGTGAACGGCACAGGGGCGCACCCCCACAGAGGCATTGCTACCCTAACTTACCTGCTTAATGGTGAGGCCGATCATAATGATAGCCGGGGGCATCGCGCTTTAGTGCGTTCAGGTGGGGCCCAATGGATGAAAGCGGGCAACGGTATCATTCACGATGAAGTTGTAAATGTTGATCCGGAAACCAACAACCTTATAACTCACGGGTTTCAGTTTTGGGTAAATCTTCCTGCAAAAAACAAAGCGGAACTGCCACAGTATCTTCCCGTGCAAGCAAGCGAGATTCCTGTTAAAAAATTGAACGACAATGCCGGTTGGTTAAAGGTGGTTGCAGGAGAATATGAAGGTCTCACTTCAAAAATTCCAGCTTATTTGAAACAATTTATTTTCCACATTCATTTGGAAGCAGGAAAAAGTTTCACACTTGAAACCGATAAAGATCAGGAATACGCTGCACTGATCGCTTTAGGCAAAGTCGCTATAAATGATACTGAAAGTGTAGCTAATGAACTTGTTGGCCTCGATAACGGAAAAGGAACAATAGATATTCAAAATAAAACCGATGAAACCGCTGACATTATTCTTTTCGGTGGAGAACCATATACTGAACCCATTGTAGCTGCCGGGCCTTTTGTAATGAATACAGAGCATGAAATCTCACAGGCCTACAATGATTTTTATAACGGTAAATATGGAGAAATAAAATACGAAAAATCAAGTAATCACAAATAAATATAAAAAACACAAACCCTAAAAACAAAACCTATGAAAAAGAAAATTCTATTTGGAGTAAGCCTTCTTTTTGGACTGATGTTCATTAACTCAGGCCTTAACAAATTTTTTAACTACATGCCCATGCCTAAAGACATGCCCGAAAACATGATAAAACTATTTGGGGCTTTTATGACTATAGGCTGGCTCTTCCCACTTATTGCTGTTGCTGAAATTGTAGGTGGGGTTCTTTTCATCATCCCAAGGTACAGGGCACTTGGCGCAATAATTATCTTTCCTATTAATATAGGAATACTTTTAACGCACATGATAAGCGCACCATCGGGATTGCCAATGGCAATTATACTAATGGCAATAAACCTTTGGGTAATTATTGAAAATCGCGAAAAGTATTTGCCAATGATAAGATAAAATTTTATCTGAATAATAAATTAAATATGAAAATACTGGCATTCGCAGGCAGCAACAGTTCTGTTTCTATCAATAAAAAACTGATAGTGCATACAGCTTCTTATTTTCTTGATGATGAAGTAAAATTTTTGGACTTAAATGATTACGAAATGCCGATCTATAGTCATGATAGAGAATTGAAAACGGGTATTCCTCAGTTGGCACATGATTTTGCAAAGAAAATTGACGAAAGCGATTTCCTCATCATTTCCCTTGCAGAACACAATGGTAACTATTCGGCAGCGTTCAAAAATATTTTTGACTGGGTTTCCCGAATCAAAGAGCGTCCGGTATTCGGCAACAAGCCCATGTTGCTCATGGCTACTTCAAACGGTGGCCGTGGAGGTGCAGGCGTCCTTGATATTGCCAAAAAGCGAATGCCGTATAGCGGAGGCGATGTTTTAGAAACATTTTCACTACCCGGCTTCAGTAAGAATTTTAATATTCTCACCGGCGTTACAAACGAAGGTTTGAAAAAGGAACTTGAAACAAAAATTCAATCAATAAAAAACAACTGAAAACAAGTAAAAAATGGAAACAACTGAAAAAGTAACAACAAAATGGGGCATCGATCCCATGCACAGTGAGATCGGTTTTAAAGTAAAACATCTTATGTTTACTAATGTTCGTGGATCTTTTAAAGAGTATGAAGCTAACATCGTGACTACCGGGGATGATTTCATGACTGCTGAGATTGATTTCTGGTTAAATCCGGCATCAATTACCACTGGTGATGAAAAAAGAGATGGCCATTTGAAAAGCGGAGATTTTTTTGACGTAGAAAACTTCAAAGAAATAAATTTTGTCGGTAATACCTACGAAAAAGTAGACAACGATGGCAGCTATAATCTTTATGGCGATTTAACGATTAAAGGAATTAAAAAGCAGGTAAAATTACAAGTTGAATTTGGTGGAGTAGTAAAAGACCCTTGGGGAAATGAAAAAGCTGTATTCAATATTAACGGTAAAATAAATCGTAAAGATTGGGGGCTTAACTGGAACGCCGCCCTTGAAACCGGAGGCGTATTAGTAAGTGAAGATGTTTGGATCAATTGTGAAATTCAACTCGCCAGACAATCTTAAAAATCATATTTTTGAAAAAAGTATGGTTAATTTAAAGATCACTAATAACAAACAGATAAGCCGTTTTGAAACAGAACTGAACGGCGAAGTTGCTTACCTGGAATACAAATTACACCACGACAATTTAATTATTATACACACCTTTGCTCCGGTATCCATGCGGGGCAAAGGTGTTTCTTCTTCTCTTGCAAAGTTTGCTTTGGAGTATGCGGTCGAAAATAAATTAAGGGTTACAGTTTACTGCACCTTCGTTAAAGATTACCTGAAAACTCATCCGGAATACAAAACACAATTGGAAATAGTAATAGCTATATAAGCTTTTACGGAACCTTACTATTTTTTAAGACAATTAATTTCCACCTTCTAAGTTTTTCAGCAATTCAAGTAAGGTAAAATTTATAAAATAAAGACCCTTCGGGTTCTCAAAATCCTGTGTTTGAAATTGCATAGCTCCGATCAGAGCTTCTTTTAAATCCTTGCCAAATTCTTCAGGGCAAGGATGTTTTATTTCAATAATCAATTTGTTCTTTTTGGTAGTGATCATAGGCTTATTTTTGATCCAAGTACAGGACAGTATTCGACACACGCAAGTCAATAAAGGGAATAAAGAACTTGAACTTTTAAACTATTTTCCGCATACAAAATCATTATATTTGAATACGATTTAAAACTGTAAAAAAAAATATATGGCAAAAGTATCGATCTATCTCAATTTTATGGGTAATACCGAAGAAGCATTTGACTTCTACAAAAAAACTTTCAAAACTGAATTTTCCGTTCCAATTATGCGCATTGGTGATATGCCTGCGCAGCCCGGTGCACCGACTTTGTCGGAAGCCGATAAAAAGAGTGTGATGCATGTTGCATTGCCTATCATTGGTGGAACGGAAATAATGGGAACAGATATGCTTGAAAGCATGGGACATAAACTGATCATTGGTAACAACACGACTATCAGTCTTAATTTGGATAGCAAAGAGGAAGCTGACAGAATATACAATGCGCTTTCGCAAGGAGGAGATGCAAAACAATGTGTTGCGCCTCATGATGAGTTTTGGGGATACTGGGGTGTTTGCCTTGACAAATTTGGTATTCGCTGGATGTTTAATGTTATGAAGCAACAATAAATTTATAGTATGAGAAAAATAATTTCATTTATGCATATATCACTTGACGGTTTTGTAGCAGGACTGAACGGCGAAATGGATTGGATTAAAGTTGATGAAGAAATTTTTGATCATGTTGGTAAGCGGATAAGCGAAACCGACACGGCGTTATACGGACGAGTAACTTATCAGATGATGGAAAATTACTGGCCTAAAGCAGGAGACAAACCGGGAGCGAGCAAGCACGACATTGAACATTCAAAGTGGTACAACAAAGTTCACAAAGTTGTTCTATCAAAAACAATGAAAGAGACGGGTTTGACTAACACAACAATTATTAGTGATAACCTATCGGACAGAATAAATGAAATAAAACAACAGGCAGATAAAGAAATCTTGCTTTTTGGTAGTCCTACAGCAACACATTCACTAATTCAACAGAATTTAATTGACGGTTACTGGCTGTTTGTTAATCCAATTATTCTTGGGCAAGGCATTCCATTATTTACTGGCATCAAAGACAAAATAAAATTAAAACTATTGACTACTCGACAATTTACAAGCGGGGTAACTGAACTGAATTACACAGTGGACAGACAGTAGCAACGAACCGCTACCATCGGTCTAAAATATTGATTTCCAGTTTCGGGAATTCATCAGAATTCTAAGCCCTTGAAAATCATCCATTAAGTTCGATAATCCAGACCTTCCGAAGTACTTAACCGGAAAACCCCTGATAAATAAGGTTTTATCAGGGGTTTTTGGTTCGATAAAATATTATTGAAATATAAATCACTTTATTTTCAAGAAGTTACTTGTTCGAGTCCAGCAAACCATTTATTGCTATTCCCTTGTAAATTTTTACTTTTAGAAATATTATCTCGACAGACAGACCAAAATGACAATACAAATAATAATAGTTCTTATTCTGACATTTGTAATCAATTTAATCACAACACTTTCATATTCGGTTAGAATTGTTGGTATCAGAACAGGACGAATTGCAATTTCGTTTGCTTTGTTTAATATTCTCGTTTTAATATCACGGACAGCAAACGGATTTCAAGCACCCTTACTGGCTAAGACAGTTGAAAATAATATTAAAGTTGGCATTTATGAAAATGAATTTACTTTTCGGTTAATCATTTTTTCTTGTACAATTGCGACAATTGTTGGAGCATTTCTTATACCAACATTTCAAAGAATTTTATCCAAGGCGGTGGTTAATTTCAGTACTCATAAATCTATCCCAAGACTTATTATGCATGGATTTTCAAAAGCCGGAATTCTTTATTTCAAAGACAACATGACAATTCCTTCAAAAGAAAATATAACTCAATTAAAAACTGAAACACAATTCCCTTGGAAGATTTTCATTCTTAACATTTTTGCTGTTGCTATTATAACAATTGGAGTTTTATCGGCAGTATATGCATCTTATCTCAATCCTGACTATAGAACAACGGCCAGTAATTTATCGGCATTCATAAATGGTTTCGCGACAATACTAATGTTTGTTATTATTGATCCACATTTATCTGCAATGACAGATGATGTGACTTTAGGAAAATGCTCCGAAGCAACTTTTAGAAAGTATATTGTTTATATGACAATTGCGAGATTAATAGGGACAATTGTGGCACAATTAATTTTTATTCCAAGTTCAAAACTACTTTCATGGGTCGCAACAATAATATAATAGATTGAAAAACGTTCAAAAGTTAATACAGTTTTGGAGGCTCCATTTGAGATACCCAAATTGGAGTCAATTCTTATTCAAATGATGTCCGTACAGGTGGGGAATTTTAGGTTATCAACCTTACTCAGACAGTTTAACTATTATGCAATGTGAGAATCACGAAAAACTGACACAAATAGGTGCTGTGCCATTACTTGTAATAGATGTTTGGGAACACGCTTACTACTTAAAGTATAAAAATAAACATGCTGATTTTGTTGACGCATTTTTTAATATAATCAATTGGGACAATGTCGCTCAGCGATTTGATATTGCACAAAAAACAAAATAATATGAAAATTAAATTTGTATTTGGCATTGTAGTTTTAGGTATAGTAGTTTGTTTGGGAATGAATATGCCATTCAAAAGCAATTCTTCAAAACCTACACTTAAACAAATTGCGACCATCGACCTCCCGGGTGAAGTTGGAAAGCGGTTTGATTATCTCACTATTGACTACAAGCATAATTATTTATTCTCTGCTCACTTAGGAGCGAATGTTTTATATGTGATCGATACGAAAACAAATAAACTCGTAAAAATGATTACTGACACTCCGGGTGCTGAAGGAGTGGAATACGTGCAGGAATTAAATAAAGTTTATACTTCCAATTGGAAAGGTCACACAATCGGGGTAATTGACATGAACAAAATGGAAGTGATTAAAAAAATTCCGGCAATAGAAAAACCCGATGGAAATGTTTATGCTTCTCATTTCAAAAAATTATATGTTTCAGATGAGCGGGGAAAAACGCTTATTGTAGTTGATGTAAACAAAGATGAAGTGGTAAAGAAAATTTCATTTAAAAGCGAAACAGGAATGCCTCAATACGATTCCATTTCAAAAAAAATCTACCTGAATTTGCAAGATGAAAACATATTTGTTGTAATTGATCCTGCAAACGATAGTATAATCGGAAGATACACGGTGGGGGAATGCAAGGGCAATCATGGAATGGCTTTGGATGTAGAACACCGGTTAGCTTTTCTTGCTTGTGAAGGAAATGATTTACTAACAGTGATGAATCTTGACACTTATAAACCCGTAGCCTTTTTGAAAATGGCCGGAGGTTGTGATGTTGTAAAATATGATCCGGGGCTGAAGCGAATTTACGTGGCCTGCTACGATGGCTTCATTTCGGTTTTTCACGAAGACGATGCCACTCATTTTACCAAATTGGAGGACTTTCCGGTACAAAAAAGAGTGCATAGTCTTGCGGTAGATATATTCACACATCGTGTTTATGCCCCTGAACAGGAAGAAAACGGGAAGTCCGTTTCCCGAATGATTATTTACGAGGCGATTCAGCAATAAACAGGCTGATTTAGCCTTACGTGTACAGAAAATCTCTTATTTGAGAAACTTCTTCATCTGTATAAATCGATCCATCTTTTTGTAAAATAGACTTACATTTTTTTAAACTTATTATCTTTTGCAACAAGATTTGAGTTTTAACAAGTTTTTTTCGAAAAACATTTGCGCAATCAAATAATTGCACATATATTTGCAACCATATAATTGCATATAGTTTAAAAAATGGAAGTAAGAAGAGACGTTTTTCAGGCAATAGCCGACCCAACACGCAGAGCGATATTGGTGCTAATTGCCTCACAAGCAATGACCCCTAATGTACTTGCCGAGCATTTTGACTCAAGTAGACAGGCGGTTTCAAAGCACATACAAATACTAACCGAATGTGAATTGGTTAAGCAAAAGCAATCCGGCAGAGAAATTTATTATCAATTAAACACCCATAAAATGAAAGAGATTGACAAGTGGATCGAACAGTTTAGGGAAGTATGGGAAAGCAAATTCAATCAATTAGATAAAGTATTATTAACAATGAAAAAACAGAAAAAATGAAAAACAATTTGCTATTTGATTTTACCGTTGACAAATCAACAAAAACGGTATTTGTAAACAGGGAATTTGATGCCGACCTCTCCTTGGTATGGGATGCTTTTACCAAACAAGAAATTCTTGACCAATGGTGGGCACCTAAACCCTGGGTCTCAAAAACAAAATTTATGAATTTTGAAGTTGGCGGACAAAGATTTTATGCCATGGTAGGCCCGGAAGGACAAGAGCATTGGTCTATTCAAAAATTTACTTCCATTAGTCCAAAAACCAATTTCAAAATGTCGAATGCTTTTGCAGACAAAGATGAAAACCCCGATTTACCAGGTTCTGATTGGGATTTGAATTTCAGCGAACAAAACGGACCCGATAACTATCGGGTGACAAAAGTCAGTATTACTATTAAAAATGAGTCTCTTGCCCGCATGGAGAAGATGATTGAAATGGGCTTCCAAGGAGGTTTCACAATGACATTAAACTACTTAGAGCAATTATTACTCAAACAAAAAAACCATTAAAATAAAATGAGAAAAATAATCGTCTTATCAAATTATTACATTATTTGCACGTTCAAAGAAAACTAGTCCTCGTTTTAACAGGTGGTCGTATAAATTAAGACAGATCTCGAATTTTAATGATAAAAAAAGTTTAATTTTGAAAATCTAATCTTATAAACAATGAAGCGGACAATATTAACGATAACACTAATTACTACCTCATTTCTATTGGGCTTTGCTTTTAATACAATAATATCTAACAAATATAAATATACAAAAATGAAAAAAGTAACAGGAATTGGGGGTATTTTCTTCAAATGTAAAGACCCGAAAGCAATTAACGAATGGTATAAAACCCACCTTGGGTTTGACACAAGCCCATATGGAACAAGCTTTGAATGGCGGCAGATTGATGACAGCACTAAAAAGGGACTAACCCAGTGGAATCCGTTTACGGAAAACACAAAATATTTTGAGCCTTCATCAAAAGACTTTATGATAAACTACAGAGTAGAGAATTTAGAAGCATTGGTTGAAGAATTAAAAAAGGAAAAAGTGACTATTGTAGACAAAATTGAAACATATGATTATGGAAAATTTGTTCATATTTTAGACATTGAAGGAAATAAAATTCAATTATGGGAGCCTAAGGATTAGATTATGATAAAATTGTTGGTGGACGAACGGGATAAAAAATGAATAACTCAAAAACGCTTACCGTTAACAGCCGGTTGTTATAAGCCAATAAATTTAAGCCTCTTTTAACAGATGGCTGTACAAGTTCCAAATCAGAGCCATAACCCTTTAAAATTCAAAAAAATCATAAAAAATTTGCGCAGTTAAATAACTTCATTATTTTTGCAGTCAAATGACAGCATAAATGGAAACAAGACGAGATGTTTTTCAGGCTATTGCCGACCCTACAAGAAGGGCTATTCTGACTTTGGTTGCTTTACAAGCAATGACGCCGGGCGCAATAGCCGACAGGTTTGATTCATCCAGGCAAACAATTTCAAAACACATTCAAATTCTTACGGAGTGCCGGTTGCTAAAACAAGAAGAATCAGGAAGAGAGATTTATTATCACTTAAATCCCAAAAAAATGAAAGAAGTCGCCAACTTTATTGAACCATTCCGTAAAATGTGGGATGACAGGTTTAATAAATTAGAAACCGTCATGAAACAGAGCATGAAAAATCTTGCTCACAAAGAGAAATGATTAATTGCGAAATTCGATCAGACCAAATCAAAAAAATAGAATATTATGGGACGAAAAACAAAGATCAATGCCGAAGACGGCAAACAGGAATTACTGATTACAAGGGAATTTGATTTGCCATTGGGGTTGCTTTTTAAAGCGTATACAGAGCCCGGCCTTGTTGAACAGTGGATGGGAACGAAAGTGCTGAAACTCGAAAGTAAAAAGCACGGCAGTTACCAGTTTGAAACAACCGATACCGAAGGAAAAGTGGCATTTCGGGCCAATGGGGTAATCCATGAATTTGTTTCGAACCGGAAGATTACCCGGACATTTGAAATCGAGAATGCGCCTTTTGGCGTCCAGCTCGAATTCCTGGAATTTGAACAACTTACTGACAACACCAGTAAGCTAAACATGCGCACAATTTATGAATCGGCTGCACTCAGAAACCAGGTGCTGCAACTACCCTTTGCTCAAGGCATAAATATGGCACATGATCGACTGCAAGACATATTAAACAATCCCGATAGCTATCGGGAAAAATAACACATTATGGAAAAGAGAAACAAAATAATTTATTGGGTTGCCACAAGTCTTTTGGCTATTGGCATGTTGCAAAGCGGGATTTTTTCGGTACTCAGGACAAAACAGTGGATTGACTTGGTAACTGGCTTGGGCTATCCGATTTATTTTTTGACCATACTTGGGGTATGGAAAATTCTTGGAGTTATAGTTATTTTAATTCCACGATTTAAACTTCTTAAAGAATGGGCTTATGCAGGTTTCTTTTTCGCAATGACAGGCGCATTGATTTCGCATTTAGCAATGGGTGATGGTGGAAAAGCAATTTTGGGTCCTTTATTTCAAACGGTGTTTGTTATTTTATCCTGGTATTTCAGGCCTGCGGATAGAAAAATTATCCCGACAAATACCACAGTTAATCCATAAAATTCATAACTTTATTCTTAGTATTTATAAATTGTAATACCATGAATCCTAAAGTTGATTTTTATTTTAATAAAGCCAAAAAGTGGCAGAAAGAATTGGAAAAATTGAGGACGATCGTTCTTGATTGTCACCTGGCCGAAGAATTGAAGTGGGGTGTTCCTTGTTACTCGTTTCAGAAAAGTAACATTGTTTTAATACATGCGTTTAAAGATTACTGTGCGTTTTTGTTTTTCAAAGGAGCTTTATTAAAGGATCCCAAAAAGATTCTCATTCAGCAAACAGAAAATGTGCAGGCAGCGCGCCAGGTGCGGTTCACGAGTATTAAGGAAATAGTTAAACTGGAAAAAACTTTGAAAACCTACATTTATGAAGCTGTCGAAATAGAAGAGAAAGGCCTGAAAGTAGAATTAAAAAAGACCAAAGAATTTAACGTTCCGGAAGAATTTCAAATTAAATTGGATAAAAACGCTGCACTTAAAAAAGCTTTTAAAGCATTAACACCGGGCCGGCAAAGAGGATATCTTCTTTATTTTTCTTCAGCCAAACAAGTTAAAACCCGCGAAGCAAGGATAGAAAAATATATACCACTAATTCTCAATGGAAAAGGATTAGATGATTAATTATGAATAGCAAGAATAACAATAAAAAAGCTTTGTCATCAAAGCAAGAGGAAGAGCTTCTCAAAACATTAAAAACCCGTTTTGAGAAAAACATGAGGCGGCATAAAGGTATTGAATGGGCTAAAGTACAGGTAAGGTTGGAAGCTCATCCCGAAAAATTGTGGTCGCTCAATGAAATGGAAATAACCGGCGGAGAACCGGATGTTGTTGTCCCGATAGTTATCGGGAATGATAAAAAAACAGGTGAATATCTTTTTTATGATTGTTCAGCAGAAAGCCCTAACGGCCGCAGAAGTTTTTGTTACGACCGTGAAGCGCTGGAATCGAGGAAAAAACATAAACCGGAAAATAACGTTATTGATATGGCTGCTGCCATGGGCATTGAGCTTTTAACGGAAGAACAATACCGGGAGTTGCAGAAACTTGGAGAATTTGATTCGAAAACTTCGAGCTGGATAGCAACACCTTCTGATATCAGAAAACTTGGCGGCGCCCTCTTTGGTGATCGCCGCTACAATACCGTATTTGTATATCACAATGGCGCTGAATCTTATTATGCAGCCAGGGGGTTCCGCGGCTCGCTAAGGGTCTAATAAGTAATTAGATTCAGGGAGTCCGGCTTTTTTATTTAACCTGAACTTTCTTAATAGCTGAGCCATCAAACCAATCATCTTATATTTACAACCGGGTATGATATTTTTCAATTTTTGATCATAGCGTATAATTATTTATTTTTATTGCAAAAACAAATACCTATGGGCGCGGAAATTGAAACCAGGACAGCTGTTTACAGTGTAATAGAAAAAGGAATACTCAGAGTAGTGATGAAAGAAAATGTTAATGTGACACTTGAAGATGTAGTTGAAAATTACGAAACTACTTTACAATTGGCAAAAGGAAAAAGGTATGCTGCACTGGTCGAGGGACAGGAACACGTCACTATAGATGATAACGCGAGTGAATTTTCATCGAGAGAAGAAACATTCAAAGATGTTATTGCCTTAGCTATTGTGATAAAATCGTTAAGCGCCCGGCTATTGGGAGTTTTTTTGATGAACTTAAACAAACGTAAACACAACGCCGATATAAAATTATTCAGCAATAAAGATGACGCTTTATTATGGATACAGAAAAAAGTTGAAGAAGACAGAACCAAATTTGCCTGAATAATTCAGGTAAAAAAACAAAACTGCAGATCCAATGACAAAATCCGAAAAAATTAAAAACTTTAATCCGAGCGATGTAGGAAACACAAATGCGGGCATGTACGGCCTGCCTTTTACACAGGATGAATGCGAGATACAAATTGTTCCGGTGCCGTGGGAAGTAACCGTTAGTTACGGCGGTGGAACGGCAAACGGCCCTTATGCGATTTTAGATGCTTCGTACCAGGTGGATTTATACGACCCCTTTGTGCCCAATGCCTGGAAATTCGGAATTTTTTTCGACGACCTTGAAGAAACCATCAGTTTTAAAAGTCACACTTTGCGTTTAAAAGCAGAAAAATTAATCAAAGAGCTTGCTAAGGGTAAAGCACCCGATAAAAAAGTAATTGAAGAAATAAACACCGAGTGCAAAAAAATGAACGCATGGGTAAAAACAAAATCCTTACATTTTCTAAATCAGAATAAAACTGTTGGCTTATTGGGCGGCGACCACTCTACTCCGTTAGGAATGATGCAGGCACTTGCTGAAAAATTCGGCGATTTCGGGATTTTACAAATTGATGCGCATGCCGATTTGCGCAATGCTTATGAGGGTTTTGAATTTTCGCACGCATCCATAATGTTCAACGCACTTAAAATAAAAGAAGTAAAAAAATTAGTGCAGGTTGGTATACGTGATTATTGTGATGAGGAATTACATTTAATAAATCACAGCAAAGGCCGCGTGCATACTTTTTTTGACCGCGATATTAAACAGGCACAATATTCGGGCGAAAACTGGGTAAGTATTTGCGATAAAATAATTGCCACACTGCCTGAAAAAATTTATTTAAGTTTTGATATCGATGGATTGGATCCCAAACTTTGTCCGCATACAGGTACACCTGTAGCAGGAGGCTTTGAAGCCGAGCAGGTTTTAATGCTTTTAGAAAAAGTAGTTAAGAGCGGTAAAAAAATTCTTGCTTTTGATATTAACGAAGTAACACCCGGGCCAAAAGGCGATGACTGGGATGCCAATGTTGCCGCGAGGTTGCTTTACCGTATTGCCAATCTGGTAGCGTACTCACAAGGTAGGAAAGCTTAATTTTTTTGCGTAAATTCGTTAAAGGAATTATGCGTTACGCGAAGCTATATTTAGTTATCTGTTTTTTTATTTTCGTTAGAAAAATAAATTCCCAATCTTACAATTTTAAAAATTACTCGGTTGAGCATGGTTTAACCTATATTCACATAGCTGATATTTTTCAGGATGATAAAGGTTATTTGTGGACAGGTGGTTACGGCGGCTTAAGCAGTTTTGACGGATTGCGTTTTACAAATTACAGCCCAAGAAACGGTTTGGTACATTACTCTGTACGCGCAATTACACAAGACACAGACAAAAATATTGTAATCGGCACCATTGAGGGGCTCAGTATTTTTGATGGAAAAAAATTCACGAATTATACCTCGAAAGAAGGATTAAATAACGAACATATAAACACGCTTGCAGCACAGGGGAATAAGGTTGCTATTGGCACCGAAGAGGGTTTGTTTTACCTGGCAGATAAAAAAATTACCGGCGAACCGCAACTTTTTAAAGAGGATATAAAAAAATTAAAAAATTATAACGGAGGTTTTGCCGGCATTACTTCAAAAAAACTTTTCAGCTTAAATAAAAATATTTTTACAACACTTTTTTCTTTCACTTCTGAATCCGACACAATTATCTCAGCTTTTGAATTTGACAAGAATAATGATTTGTGGATTGGCACCAACAAAGGGCTTTTTAAAATTGAAAAACAAAAAATCATACTGCAGTTATTAAAAGATGCTGAAATAACCTGTTTGTTTTCCGACAAAAAAAATTCTTTGTGGATTGGAACGCACGAAAAATTGGTTAATTATACAGGTTCGCTTAAGCAATACACCTTATCCAAAGAATATAATGCCAATGATATTTTAAGCATTATTTCCGATTACGAACAAAATATCTGGATTGGGACACACAGCGGGCTTTTTAAATTCCGTGATGAAGGTTTTGTTTGTTATGATTTTGAAGACGGGCTTAAAAGCACGATGATTTATCCGGTTGTACTCGACAAAAAAAACAATATCTGGTTCGGTACCGAGCGTGGCGGTATGTATAAATTTGACGGAACTACTTTTGCTAATTACAGTATAACGGAAGGTTTACCGGGCATAAGCGTACGCGGGCTTGTTTTTGACAGCACCGGAAAACTCTGGATAGCAACAGAAAAAGGCCTCTGTTATAGGCAAAATGAATCCTATGTAAAAATTAAGGGCTTACAGGATATATTCATTCAATCGCTCTACCTCGATAAATTACACCGTTTATGGGCGGGGCTTAACGATGGTGTGGCTATGATTGAGAATATTTATTCCGCAAGTAATCTCAAACTAACGAAAATGAAATTGCCCACTCAGCTAAAAGCAGCCGACCATTTAATAACGGCGTTTTGCGGAGATGAACAGGGAAATGTGTGGATGGCTTCTTTTATCAGCGGGATTTATTTATACAATAACAAAGAAATAAAAAATGTAACGGCAACTTATCAGTTACAAACGCGTTCCGTATCGGATATTGCAATCAGTAAAGATCACACGCTTTACATCGGCACACTTGATGGAATTTATATCATCAACCCGCAAACTATACTGCACGAAAAAATAAGTGAAGAAGACGGGTTAAATTCCAATCTTGTTTATTCGCTTATGCTTGCAGATGACGATAAAACTTTATGGGCAGGAACCAATCAGGGTGCAAACAAAATTGATTTACAGAATTATTTTACGAATCATATTCCTAAAATTTTATCATTCGGAAAAACAGAAGGGTTTAAGGGTGTTGAATGTAACACGGGAGGAATTTGTCGGGACACAACAGGTAATTTTTGGTTCGGCACCGTAAACGGAATTGTAAAACATACCCCCATAAAATATACTGAGAACAACGAAGAGCCTAAACTTTCATTTACAAACTTTAAATTATTTTACACCGATACACTTCTTCCTCAAAAAAGTGTCCTGCCAAGTTCATTAAACAATATTACATTTCAGTATACAGGTATTTGTTTAACCAATCCTGAAAAAGTGCGTTATGTACATAAACTGGAAGGTTTTGATAAAAACTGGAGTCCGGAAACAAATCAAAACCTGGTTACTTACTCTAACTTACCGGCCGGCAAATACACTTTTAAAGTGCGTTGCTGCAATAACCAGGGAGTGTGGAACAGCACACCGCTTTCATTTACATTTACTGTTACACCACCTATTTGGCAGCGTTGGTGGTTTATTGCCTGTGAATTGA
>DATMMV010000009.1:0-23073 GCA_035569635.1 Bacteroidia bacterium
TCAGACATTTCGTAAGCGTCTCGACTCCGCCCGACGTGACAGTATTTTGTTAAACAGAAGATGGCAAAAAAGCGAGTAGCGACAGCCCGGCCCCGCGAATAATTATCATTGTAAGTTTATGCTGATTGCGGGGAAACGCCCCACTAAAAAATCCCCGGAGGTAACATGCCACCTGCTACTTTTTTCATCTCGCCTTCATTCAGTTTATCGGCTTCTTCAATGGCTTTATTGATGGTTTCGGTAAGCTGTTTTTCCAACTCCTCTTTACTGCCGTGTTGTAAAGCCGGCTCGATATGCAGTTTTTGAATTTTGCGATTGCCGTTAATCGTAATTTTTATATCGCCCGAAGCTCCGTTTACATCTACGAATGTGGTTTCCATGGTAGCCTTTATTTCCGCTATTTTCTGCTTTATTTCCTGCAGCTTACCCAGCATATCTCCGAATTTTCCAAACATTTTAAGTAAATTTAAGTACTGCAAAAGTCGTCATTTTAGCTTAAAAATCTTACATTTGGACTATGAAATTTTCTGCACAGCAAATAGCAGCACTTTTAGATGGCACTGTAGAAGGAAATCCCGAGGCGGCTGTGAGCAATCTCTCTAAAATTGAAGAAGGAAAACCGGGCACGTTGTCGTTTTTAGCCAACCCTTTGTATACTCCGCATATTTACGAAACGGATGCATCGATTGTAATTGTAAATAAATCTCTGACGCTTGATAAACCCGTAAAATCTACCTGTACTTTAATTCGTGTAAAGGATGCTTACGGAAGCTTTGCCAAATTGCTGGAGATGTACAATCAGGTTAAAAACGATAAAAAAGGAATTGAACAACTGTCATATATTGCAGGTACAGCCAAATTAGGGAAGGATTGTTACGTAGGCGCTTTTGCTTACATCAGCGAAAATGCTTTGATTGGAAATAACGTAAAAATTTATCCGCATGCTTTTATTGGCGACAATTGTAAAATAGGAGATAATACAACAATTTATTCGGGCGCGAAAATTTATACTGAAACGCAAATTGGTAACGATTGCACTTTTCACGCAGGTTGTGTAATTGGAGCAGATGGTTTTGGTTTTGCACCTAATAGCGAAAACAATTATAAAAAAGTTCCGCAAATAGGAAATGTAATTATTGAAGATAACGTTGAGGTTGGCGCTAACACAACAATTGACCGGGCTACTCTTGGTTCAACCATAATTCGTAAAGGAGCTAAGCTGGATAATTTGGTACAGATAGCGCATAACGTAGAGATTGGCGAAAATTGCGTTTTAGCAGGAGGCTCTTTTGTAGCGGGCTCAACCAAAGTTGGAAAAAATGTAATGATGGGCGGACAGGCAGGTATCATCGGACATTTAAAAATTGCAGACGGAGTGAAAATTGCCGGACAATCGGGAGTAGGAAGCACGATTACCGAAGAAGGAAAAATTGTACAGGGCTCGCCCGCGTTTGCAGTTGGCGATTACCAAAGGAGTTATGTTTTGTTCCGCAGTCTTTCTAAATTATACAAACAGGTAAACGAGATCGAAAAAAAAATAAAATAGTTTTTTAGATGAGCGAAAAGCAATGTACCATAAAAAAAGCAGTTTCTCTTACGGGAGTCGGATTGCACACAGGGAAAAAAGTTACGATTACATTTAATCCCGCGCCCGAAAATCATTGGTATAAATTTCAGCGTACCGATTTGGAAGGGCAGCCCGTTATTGAAGCGGATGCTGATTTAGTGGTGGATACTTCACGGGGAACTACTCTGGAAAAAAACGGCGCCCGTGTATATACAACCGAACACGTGCTTGCAGCTTTACGCGGATTGGAAATTGACAATTGCCTGATACAGGTTGATGCGCCCGAAATGCCGATTATGGACGGAAGCTCGATAAAATTTATTGAAGCATTGGAAGCTGCGGAGAAAGTAGAGCAAAATGCCGAGCGCGAATATTTTGAACTGAAAGAAAACTTAACTTACGAAGACCCTGTTAAGCAGGTTGAAATGCTGGCTGTGCGTCAGGATGCTTTTCGTGCAACTGTGATGGTTGATTACAACAGTGAAGTATTGGGAACGCAACACGCAAGTATGTATAATCTCGGCGAGTTTAAGAATGAAATTTCGCGCTGCCGTACTTTTGTATTTTTGCGTGAGCTGGAAATGTTGCTTCAACACAATCTTATTAAAGGCGGAGATTTAGATAACGCCATTGTGTTGGTGGACAGTGAACTTCCGAAAGAAAAATTAGATTACCTGCGTAAAGTATTCGACAAAGAAAACGTAGAAATTAAGGGGCGTGGTGTTTTAAATAATACAAAGTTGCATTACTACAACGAACCTGCACGCCATAAACTTTTAGATATCGTTGGCGATTTAGCTTTGGTGGGAAGGCCTTTAAAAATTCACATATTAGCTGCAAGGCCCGGCCACGCAGGTAACGTTGAGTTTGCTAAAAAAATTAAGGAGCTCATCAAAAAAGAAAAAAAGGAAGGCAATGTTCCGAGGATAGATTTAACGGCACCGCCCTTATACAACATTAATGACATCATGAAAATTTTACCACATCGCCAGCCCATGCTGTTGATTGATAAAATTATGGAGTTAACACCCGAACACGTTGTGGGGGTAAAAAATGTTACGCTGAACGAAGAATTTTTTAAAGGACATTTTCCGGACGAACCCGTAATGCCCGGCGTATTATTGATTGAGGCCATGGCGCAAACAGGAGGTATTTTAGTTTTGAAAACGGTTCCTGACCCTGAGAATTATCAAACCTATTTTATGAAAATAGACGGAGTAAAATTCAAACAAAAAGTTATTCCGGGCGATACCATCGTTTTCAGCCTTGATTTGCTTTCTCCCATTCGTCGCGGGTTGTGCCACATGAAAGGTGTTGCATATGTAAACAACAAACCGGTTATGGAAGCGGAAATGCTTGCCCAAATTGTTAAAGTAAGAAACATTGACAAAAAAGTACCAGAACCACAAAACGTATAAAATTGACGAGTTTAATGTTTACGATTTGATTATTGAATATATTCCCAGATAAAAAATTTATGATTTCTAATTTAGCATCCATTCATCCAAAAGCGCAACTGGGAAATAATGTAATTGTTGAGGCATTTGTCAGTATTTCGGGCGATGTGATTATTGGCGACAATACCTGGATTGGCCCTAACGCGGTAATACTGGACGGAACACGTATCGGAAAAGGTTGTAAAATATTTCCCGGCGCAGTTATCGGCGGAATTCCTCAGGATTTAAAATATAAAGGAGAAAACAGTTTGGCGGAGATCGGAGATAATTCTGTTATTCGCGAGTACGTAACTATTAATCGGGGTACTGCCGATCGTATGACAACCAAAGTGGGCAGCAATACAATGATTATGGCGTATACGCACATTGCACATGATAGTCTGATTGGCAACAATGTAATTCTTGCAAGTTACATTGGCATTACCGGCCACGTTACTGTTGAAGATTATGCTATAGTTGAAGGATTAAGCGGAACACAACAATTCATCACCATAGGCGCGCACAGTTTTATTGCGGGATGTTCGCAAATGCGTAAAAGCATTCCCCCATACATTCGTGTGGCGCGTGAACCATTGCAATACATTGGTGTAAACATCGTGGGATTAACCCGTCGTGGTTTTTCTAAAGAAACGATTAAAAACATTGAAGATATTTACCGTATCATTTTTGTGCGTGGTTATAACATGACCAAAGCTTTGGAAATGGTTGAGATCGATTGCCCGGAGACACCCGAACGTAAACAAATTGTGGATTTTATCCGTAACGAAAAGGACGGTATCGTAAAGGGAATATAATTTCATGCAAATTTCCATTCAGCTAAATAACATCAGCAAAAAATACATCAGCGAATGGATTTTTAAAAATGTTACTTACACTATAAAACCATTTGAGAAATTAGTGATACTGGGCTCTAACGGCTCGGGCAAATCAACATTCCTGCAAACTGTCGCTTCTTTTTTAATTCCCACCAAAGGCGAGCTTACCTGGCAAAACGGCGAGGGAAAAATTGCCGATGAAGAGATTTATAAAAAACTCAGCATGGCCTCTCCGTATATGGAACTGATAGAAGATTTTACCTTAACAGAAACCGTTGAACATCAAAAAGCATTCAAGCCTTTTTTAAATAGTTTTTCTGTAAAAGAAATTATTTCGATCATGCAATTGGAACATGCTTCTGAAAAATTCATTAAAAATTATTCTTCGGGGATGCGTCAGCGTGTAAAATTGGGACTGGCTATTCTTGCAGATTGCCCGGTTTTATTATTGGATGAGCCTTGCACTAACCTGGATGCAAAATCAATGGAGTGGTATCGGGATTTAATTAAGCAATACGCCGCGCACAAAACTATTTTGGTTTGCAGCAATACAGTTAAAGAAGAATATTCTTTTTGTACTTCCTCATTAGAAATAGAAAAATACAAATCATGAAACGGCTTGTGTTTTTATTTTTAATTATTGCCGGATTTTTGTTTTCCTTCCAGACCGATAATATTATTCTGTGGGCAGAAAACCGTAAACTGACCTGGGATGATTTTAAGGGAAAGCCGGACACCACTTCTCCCTATAAAGCAAAAACAGAAAGTAATTTCAGTATGCAAATCGGTACTAAGGGTATGGAAGCGATTATTGGGATGCAGAATTGTTTCAATAAAAATAAATCCTGGGTAAAAGAAAAAAATAATTTATTACTTGAGCACGAGCAAACGCATTTTGATATTGCGGAGATTTGGATGCGGAAGTTTAAACAGCTTTTGCAAGGCAAGACCTTTACTGTAAAAACCTTTCAGCAGGAATTGAATGCCATGCACTCAGAAATTAACCGCGGGGGTAAAGAAATGAATGCCCGGTACGATAAAGAAACAGAACACTCTGTAAATCAGGAGGCCCAAAAGAAATGGAACAAAAGAGTGGCTGAAGAACTCAAATCCCTGAACGCTTATACAAGCCCTAAGGTTACCTGTAAACTGACGAAATAAGTGTTTTTTCCTCTAAAAATGAAAGGAATTTCGGAGGGTTTTTCTTTAAAGAGAGGCATGGGTATGTCTTTTTTGCAGGAAAGCATACAAAAATAGATGAAACATATAATATTTTTCACAAAATGTATAACGATTCAAATATTGAGTTCGTTACTTTTGCTGATAATCGTTAATATGAACTGAATTTATGATAATTTAACATTCATTTTCCACTATTTTAAACCAGTTTAACTAAATTTTTTTGAATATGTCGTAAATTCGACAAATTTAAATTGTTCTAAATAAGCAATCAAAGACCTTGGCAAAAAATGATAAAGCCATTTTAAGTTAAGCAGTAGATGACGGTATATTTGAAGAACATAATAACGTTCTAATGTTATGGATATAAATAGCGGAATAAAATGAAATCATTCGAAAAGAAAAGTAAACTCAAATATGAAACCAAAGATTCGAAGGAAGAAATATACAAGCAGATAAAAGATGAGGTAAATAATTATTTTACTTCCGGAAATATTCCAAAACACGGTAATACAGCCCTATGGCTCAAAATGGCCGCATTATTTATTTTACTCGGAGGTTCGTATTATAGTTTAATTCATTCACAATCCTTCGTTACCTTACTTTTTTCATTTATCGGATTCGGGTTTATATTTCTTGTCATCGGGATTAATATCGGACACGACGCTGCACATCATTGTGTAACAGGAAACAAACGGGTTGATAATGTATTATTTCAAATTATTTTTGGCCTGCAGGGTTTAAGTGGTTATATGTGGCAAATAAGACATAATTTTTCGCATCATATTTTCCCCAATGTATATAATAACGATACGGATTTAGAAATATCAAAACTCATACTCCTCAGCCCGCATCAAAAAAAATTAGCAATACACAGGTATCAGCATTTATATATAATCTTTATCTATATGTTATTCTCTTTGGGTTGGATTTTTTATTTGGATTTCGAACTGCTTTTTAAGAAACAACAGGCTAATTTAAAATTGGGTAAAATACCCCCCGCAGAAATATTGAAGCTGATAATAATAAAATTGGTGTATTTATTTGTTTTTCTTGTCTTGCCGGCGATTTTAACTCAACTGCCTTTTACATATATTTTGTCAGCATATGTTATTATGAATTTCCTGGTTTCTGTTTTTCTTGCGTTCACTTTCTTCATTTCACATCATGTTCTTGAAACAGAATATGCTGAAGTAAAAAATAAAGTGGTTGAAACAGAATCATGGATACAGCACCAGATCACATCCACTGTGGATTTCAGCACGGAAAGTGTAATCGGGAATTATATTTTCGGGGGCTTTAACCTGCATATAGCGCATCACATATTCCCTAATGTAAGCCACATTCATTATCCGGCAATAACCAGAATAATCAGGGAAACACTTGAAAAAAATAATCTGCCTTGGTATAAATCATTTAGTTTTAGGGAGGGGGTTGTTTCGCATTTTTCTCTTCTGAAAAAGAACGGAAACGGAGGCTGTTTATTTGAAGATGAGGAAGAGATTGTTATTGCTCAGGCAATATAAAATCAATAAAACCTTGTGCCGGTCTAAAGTGTTTTCATTATTTTTTTGAGTATAACATATTCCCACTTATAAAAATAGCCATCTCAATTAATTTTCATGAAAAAATTAAATTACATGTTTATTGTACAGGGGGAAGGCAGAGGGCACATGACGCAGGCTATCAGCAGTTACAATATGCTGATAAAAGCAGGGCATAAAGTAAACTGTGTAATAATAGGAATAAATCCTCACAGAGAAATACCTGATTTTGTTAAACAACAAATAAATACGGAGATCATTCCTGTTGAATGCCCGGGTTTTGTAATGGACTCTAAAGTAAAGTCTGTAAAATTAGTACCATCCGTAATAAAAAGTATTTTCAAATTCCCCGTTTTCAGGGCAAGCCTGAAAAACATCCATGAAAAGGTTAAGGAGCACAAACCGGATATAATAATTAATTTTTATAACCCCTTAGCAGGCCTGTATAATTATTTTTATCGCTCTGCAATACCAATGATTTGCGTCGCTCATCAATATATTTATCTTCATCCTGATTATGAGTTCCCGGAAGGAAAAAGAACGGATAAGATGGGTATAAAATTTTATACGCGACTAACCTCATGGAAAGCGCATAAAAAACTCGCTTTATCATTTTATCCGATCAGAGATTGTAAAAGAAATTTTTTGATCGGGTTTCCTCCTTTATTAAGAAAAGAGGTTTTTAAGCAGGAAACAAAGAAAAGCGAATATTTTTTGGTCTACCTCGTTAATTGGGGTTATACAGAAGATATAATTAATTGGCATAAAAAAAACCCGGAGACGGAGTTGCACTGCTTTACGGATAAAAAGGACCTTGAAGGTGCGTATGACAATACTTTATATTTCCATAAGCTTGATGATAAAAAATTTCTTGGTATGATGGCGGAATGCAAAGGGTTAATTAGTACCGCCGGCTTCGAGTCGGTATGCGAAGCAAAATATATGGGTAAACCGGTATTTATGATTCCGGTAGAGGGTAATTATGAACAATATTGCAATGCCCACGATGCCTGTAAAACAGGTACGGGGTTGCGCGATAGCGTGTTTAACATAGACAGGTTTTTAAATTATTTACCTTCGCATAAACAAAATCAGGATGAATTCAGGCAATGGGTAAATAGTGCGGAAGAAAAATTAGTACAACAATTATCAAACATTTGAAGTTTAAAAATACGGTTGTATCTCTGCTTTTCTATTGTTCGGTTATTTTATTGGGCAACAGAATAAGTGCACAGTCAAAAAATGACAGTACTGTAGCTGAACAAAAGGATGTATCGGATATAGTGGCAAAAGTATTTAAAAGAAAAATTTCGTCAGTACCTGACAGTATAAAAGTTAAACCGGGTAAATTACTTTTTGCCGGTTTACCGGGTGTGGGATATTCCTTAGTAACAGGTGTAACAGCGGTGGTTTCTTTTAATGTATCTTTCTTCACCGGTAAAAGAACGAATACGTATTTATCTTCGGTAACCTCCATTCCGGAGGTTTCTTTATTTAATCACCAGATTATTATTCCGATACAGTCCAATATCTGGTCGAAAGGAAATAAATATAATTGGCTGGGAGACTGGCGTTATTATAAATACCCGACATACACGTACGGTTTAGGTGGCCATTCTTTACTATCTGATGCCGATATGATTGACTATTCCTATTTCAGAGTTTACCAAGAGGTATTAAAACAAATACATTCCGATTTTTATGCAGGTTTAGGATACGGTCTTGATTATCATTTAAATATTACTGAGCAAGGTACAGGTGATTTTCAGCAGTATAATAAAAATGCCACCAAAACAGTTTCGTCCGGGATGTCTGTTCGTGTTTTGTATGATGGCAGAAAAAATGTAAATAATCCGCCGAAAGGTTTTTACGGAAGTATAACTTATCGGTCTAATTTCACTTTTTTAGGGAGTGATCAAAACTGGCAATCCTTGTTATTGGATTTCAGGAAATACATAAAGCTTTCTCCTCATTCTGATAACGTGTTGGCATTATGGAGTTATAACTGGCTAACCTTTGGCGGGAAACCTCCTTATTTTGATTTGCCAAGTACGGGATGGGATACCTATTCAAATATCGGCAGGGGTTATATCCAGGGGAGATTAAGGGGAACAAACCTGATATACCTTGAGTCTGAGTATCGATTTGGTATAACCCGTAACGGGCTGTTGGGCGGTGTGATATTTGCAAATGCTCAAACTGTATCTGAAATACAAACAAATAAATTTGAAACTATTTTACCCGGCGGCGGAATCGGGCTTCGTTTCAAAGTAAATAAATATTCACGCGCAAACTTTTGTGTGGATTATGGTTTTGGAATTGAAGGGCCGAGAGGGCTCTTTTTTAACGTGTGTGAGGTATTTTAAAGCGACGGTTTTCTTTTTTACTTTGGGGTCGAGGAATATACCAATCTTAGCAGCGCAGGAAAAAAAATGAAATCGCTTATCCAGGCAAATACAATAACAGCTGTACTTAAAATCCCGAAATCAACAATTGAAATAATATCACTTCCCAATAATACAGCAAACCCTATCGCAAACATGATAGAGGTAGCAGTACAAGGGTGTACAATACTTCTTACCGAATCGGCAAAAAGGAGATTAGAAGGAATTTTCCTGTGCAAATATATCCGGTCTTTAAAACTCCATATTATATGAAGTGCATCATCAGCTATCATGCCAACCACTACCGAAGATATTACAGAGGTTGCAATATCAAAAGGAATACCGAGCAATTTCATTAAAAGAGCAACTCCGCACAAAGGAAAAACACTAATTACGGTTGTGATAAGCCCAATTTTTAAATTACGTACAAAAAGAGACATAACGATAAGTATTAAGATTACGGCAACAAATAAATTTTCAAGCATTCCGTCTACTATGGTAGTCATTTGTTCAATGTAAATAGGTAAGAAGCCAACCGGCCTTATAATAAATTCAGTTCCTTCTGTTTTCTTTTCAATTTCTTTTTGTGATTTGGAGAGCATTTCCTGCATTACTTTAATACTCCCCGAGGGAACTGATATTGCAAGCCGGGAATGTTTTTTATCAAGGGTAAGAAAATTGGCAGATAATTTTGCAGACAATACAGAATCGCCCGACTTCAGGTGTAATATCAAAGATTGCCATAGATCATAACCATATGAACTTTTAATAAAAGGTAAAGTATGCAGTTGTTGACGGATCTCTGATATTTTTTTCCAGTCGCCCTTACTGAATGGCAGTCCATTTTTTTTATCTATCATAAAGTCAATGATAGTTACGGAACCGTGATTCTTTTCAATATATTCTTCTGATTGACGAACTTTATTATCGGGTTTCATAAACCCGATACTATTAGTATCTATTTTAATGTATGGAAAAACAATTATTCCGACAACCAGCCAAACCGTCATTATAATTACTACAAACCATGACAGGGCAGGAGTAAGTTTTTTATAATAGGCATCCAGTAATTTATTCATCCAATCTTGTTTTTCAACACGTTCATTCACTTCAATGTATCTTACAATTAAAGGAGTTCCGATTAATAATATAACAAATAACCCGGCGATTATGCCAAGCGAAGTGAGCAGGCCGAATTCATAAATCACCTGTATTTTACTTAACATTAATGAACCAAAGCCGATAATATTAGTTAATGCAGAGGCAATAATGGGAGGCATTTTTTTATGTAAATATTTTTTAATATCAACAGTTTGCTTTGTAATTAAATGAATGGTGAAAGAAAAGAAATTAATAATAAAAAGTAAGGGGACTATCATGGTTATCATATTGACTGATATATCGAGCCAATCATATAATGAAATGGCAAACCAGAGTGCCAATACGACAATTGCAGTACAAATAAAAAGATAAGAAGTTTTTTTTAACCTCCACCATAACAGGAAAAACACGCAGATAAAACAGGTTGTAAGTAAATATTTGGAATCTGAAGTACTCAGTCTGTTTATTTCATTGAAAATAACACCGGGGCCTGTTAAATCTGTTTTTACAGTTTTTGGTAACTGATTTGTAATGGTTGTAAGAGAATCTAAAAGGAAAGGACGGTTTTTATCAGGGTCACTGTTTACCCGAAGTTTTAAGAAGAGTATTTCTCCATTGGGATTTAAAGAATTAAAGTATGCCTTATCAAGTTTCTCCGTATTTTTTTTGCCAATAATTTTTCTGATTGAAGAAAGATGGCTTCTTGAAAATACTTGTTCAAATCCGTATAATTTACCGATACTATCGCCTAAGGATTCTAAAAGAGTGAGACGATAATCATCAGGTGTTGAATCAGGAAAAGTAAGATACAAAGTCATGATCTCATCGTTTCCGAAATGTTTTATAAATTCTGTTTTATCTGTTAATTGCGAAGAGCCCTTGGGGTTCCAATCTTCGGGACTATTGCCAATTCGTGTTTTTAACACAGGTAAACCACCAATTATAACGCATATTACTAATACAATTATCAGAAGCGGTTTCCCGGAAACGTATTTAACGTATTTCAGATAAAAATTCATAAACAACGAAGGTATCCTTAATTCTTTTCATGTTATAATTGTCCTTTTTCTTAGAATGTGCCCGGGTCATCCATCGTAAAAATAGGAAGTAAAATCACTTAAAAGGACCTTGGTAAAAAAAGTAAAATTCCGGTAAAAAATACAAGTATATTCCGCCATAAATTAGTAAATTTGAATGCCGAAATCGGGTAAAAAGTGAGGATGAATTTTGCTAGTAAAGTAATTCACCAAAAATTCACCATATTTTAGCTTAAATAGACCTTTTTCGGAAAATTAACGGATTAATAACCAATTAAATAATAGACTATGGCATTTGATATTAACATGATTAAGAAGGTTTATGAAAACATGCCTTCTCGCATTGAAGCAGCCCGCAAACAATTGGGCCGCCCTTTAACGTTAGCAGAGAAAATTTTATACGCGCATTTACACCCCGATCAAAAATCAGGAAATTTTGAGCGCGGAAAATCATATGTAGATTTTGCGCCGGACCGTGTAGCGATGCAAGATGCTACCGCGCAAATGGCACTTTTACAATTTATGCAATCGGGCCGCCCTAAAGTGGCTGTACCGAGTACTGTGCATTGCGACCACTTAATTACCGCGAAAAACGGAGCGAAAGAAGATTTGGCTTTTGCAACAAATGAAAGCAAAGAGGTATTTGATTTCTTGGGATCTGTTTCTAATAAATACGGAATTGGTTTCTGGAAACCCGGTGCAGGAATTATTCACCAGGTAGTTTTAGAAAATTATGCGTTCCCCGGCGGAATGATGATTGGTACCGACTCGCATACCGTTAATGCGGGCGGTTTAGGTATGGTTGCCATTGGTGTTGGCGGAGCAGATGCTTGTGATGTGATGG
Organism: Bacteroidia bacterium; assembly: GCA_035569635.1. Classification (GTDB taxonomy): domain Bacteria; phylum Bacteroidota; class Bacteroidia; order B-17B0; family Aurantibacillaceae; genus PALSA-968. Next base: position 11,929 of record DATMMV010000009.1, read on the forward strand.
CAGGTTTAGCTTGGGAATTAAAAATGCCGAAATTGATCGGTGTTAAATTGACTGGTAAACTTAGTGGCTGGACAGCACCTAAAGACGTTATTTTAAAAGTGGCGGGGATTCTTACTGTAAAAGGAGGAACCGATGCTATTGTAGAATATTTTGGCGAAGGTGCAACATCAATGAGCTGTACCGGTAAAGGAACCATTTGTAATATGGGGGCTGAGATTGGCGCAACTACTTCTACATTCGGATATGATGCTTCTATGGAGCGTTATTTAAAAGCTACCGGCCGTGCAGATGTTGCGGAATTAGCGAATCAAATTAAAGAGCATTTAACAGCGGATCCTGAAGTTTATGCGGATCCTGAAAAATACTTCGATCAGTTAATTGAAATTAATTTATCGGAATTGGAGCCACACGTAAACGGTCCTTTCACTCCGGATTTGGCAACACCTATTTCTAAATTGAAGGAAGCAGCATTAGCAAACGGATGGCCGACAAAAATTTCGGTTGGTTTATTGGGCTCTTGCACTAACTCATCTTACGAAGATATTTCTCGCGCGGTAAGTTTGGCAAAGCAGGTAGCTTCAAAAAAATTAAAATCGAAATCAGAATATTTAATTAACCCGGGCTCTGAGCAAATACGTTTTACTATTAAACGTGATGGATTCTTAGATGTGTTTGATCAGATCGGCGCAAAAGTATTTACAAACGCTTGTGGCCCGTGTATTGGTATGTGGGACAGGATGGGGGCAGAGAAACAGGAAAAAAACACTATCATCCATTCATTCAACAGAAACTTTGCAAAACGTGCCGATGGTAATCCGAATACATACGCGTTTGTTGCTTCTCCTGAGATTGTAACAGCAATGGCTATCGCGGGCGATTTAACTTTTAATCCTTTAACCGATTACTTAACCAACGAAAAAGGAGAAAAAGTAAAATTAGACGCGCCAACCGGAGATGAATTACCGACCAAAGGTTTTGCTGTGGAAGACGCGGGTTATCAGGCACCGGCAGCCGACGGAAGTAAAGTAACTGTTAACGTTTCTCCTGACAGCAAACGCTTGCAATTACTGGATCCGTTCGCCGCATGGGAAGGAGTTGATTTAAAAGGATTGAAATTATTAATTAAAGCGAAAGGTAAATGTACTACCGACCATATTTCTATGGCGGGTCCATGGTTGAAATTCCGCGGCCATTTAGATAATATTTCAAACAACATGTTAATTGGTGCTGTAAATGCGTTTAACGAAAAAACAGATTCGGTTAAAAACCAAATAAGCGGCACTTACGAAAGCGTGCCTAAAGTACAACGTGCTTACAAGGCGCAACATATCGGAAGTATTGTTGTTGGTGACGAAAACTACGGAGAAGGTTCAAGCCGCGAGCACGCAGCAATGGAGCCTCGCCACTTAGGAGTACGCGCCGTATTGGTAAAATCATTTGCCCGTATTCATGAAACCAATTTGAAAAAACAAGGTATGTTGGCTTTGACTTTTGCGGATAAAAATGATTACGGCAAAATTCAGGAAGATGATACATTTGATATTGTTGGCTTAACCACTTTTGCTCCCGGTAAACAATTAGATTTAGTGCTTAACCACAAAGACGGAAACAAAGAAACCATTAAAGTAAACCACAGTTACAACGCGCAGCAAATCGAATGGTTTAAAGCCGGCGGCGCTTTGAATATTATCAGGGCGAATGTGAAAGCGTAGGTCAGAAGCAAGAAATAAGAATAAAGAAACCACTTTAGAAATAGAGTGGTTTTTTTGTATATTTGAGTAATGGAAAAAGTATTAAAAATAGTTTCCTTAAAAGATCAAAAATCTGATTATTCGTACTGGCTTACTAAATCGCCACAAGTAAGGCTGGATGCCATTGAGCAATTAAGAATTCAATATATTAACTTCCTGAAAAATGTTGAGCCAAGACTTCAAAGAGTTTGTACAATTATTAATAAAGCATAAAGTTCAATATTTAATTGTTGGAGGTTATGCAGTTGGTGTTCATGGGCATCCTCGGTATACAGGAGATTTAGATATTTGGCTTAATCCGACTCTCGATAATGCTGAAAATATTTTGAAAACTGTAAATGAGTTTGGGTTTTCTTCTTTCAAATTAACTGTTTCTGATTTTACAAAAGAAAATAACATCATTCAAATGGGATACCCGCCTTTGCGAATTGATTTATTAACACACATTGACGGTGTTCATTTTAACGAATGTTTCGTAAATAGAAAGGAAGTTGAAATAGATGATTTACTTTTAAATTTTATTGGATACAAGGATTTAATTGTAAATAAAAAAGCTTCAGGAAGATTAAGAGATATTGATGACATCAATAATTTAGATGGATAAAAACCACTTCAGAAATGGGTCGATCTTTTATTCTTATTTTTCTTTTTTTCCGGCAACAAACCAGGAAGCAATAAAACCGGAAAATGTTCCGAAAAGCCCCACTCCACCTGTCATTAATATCATTCCTATTATTCTGCCCTCTGTTGTTACAGGAAATTTATCGCCATAGCCAACAGTTGTAATAGTTACATAAGACCACCATAAAGCATCCCCCCCTGTTTTTATGTTACTGTCAGGAGCAGTCTCAAACTGTAAAATTGCAACAGAAGAAAAAATTATCAGTAAAAATGCAATAATGGAGACAGTAGTAAAAGCTCCTTCTGCCCTGTTTTTATAAACATGGTTAACGAAGTGTTGTGTGGACCGAAATGCTCTTATAATTCGTAATAACCGAATTAAACGCAGTGCCCTGCCAAATCTCAAATAATTAAAAGTAGGGATGCTTGCTATTAAATCAATCCATCCCCATTTCATAAATTTTTTCTTGTTGTCTGCTCTGTAAAATCTAACGCAAAACTCTATTAAAAAGAAAACGCAAATTAAACTGTCTACGTGTTCAAGAATTTTTGCAGTTTCATCCGGAAGTTTAACGAAGGTATCTATTAATAAAGCGACTAAGATGTAAATAGAAAGGACAAATACTACTAAATTCAATGCTCCGAATTTTTGTTCTGTATTGTTTACTTCTTCTTCCATTAATTAAAACTATTTATTTTTCAAAACAAACTTAACAAAAAATCCTTTCTTGTCTTTAAATTTTTTCCCGGAAAGAAAAACAGAAAACAACAATTATATTTAAACTCCCATAGACGCAACATAAAAATGACAAAGTACTAATCCGCGAAATCTGCGGCCTTAATCCTCATCCCCAATGCTCTGCTCATGCCAATTGAAACCTGGCATATAACCCGGAACTTCCCAATAGAATTTACCGCGTTTCTTCTCGGTGATTCCTGTTTCATCTAAAGTTTCGCAATCAAAAAGGCGGCCGTTTACCATGGTGTAGCGCACGCTTTCGCTGTTATGAATATCATCCAACGGGTTTTTGTCTAATATAATTAAGTCGGCTAATTTTCCTTTTTCCAAACTTCCGATGTCGGCGTCCATGCCTAAATATCTTGCGCCGTTCATTGTTGCACAACGCAGCGCTTGCATATTTGTCATTCCTCCTTGCGATAAACACCATAATTCCCAATGAGCGCCGAGGCCTTGTAATTGTCCGTGTGCGCCCAGGTTCACACAAACTCCCGCGTCCATTAACTTTTTACAACTCTTTGCAATTAAAATATGTCCGTTCTCGTATTCTTCATCAGGTGTCATGGTGCGGTGGCGTGAGCGTGAATCAATCACAAAGCGCGGAGTAAATTTTAAAAGACGTTCTTTTTTCCAAACGTCTGTTTTTTGGTACCAGTAATTTTCTCCGTTCATTGCCGCATAAGCAACAATAAGAGTTGGAGTATAACCTGATTTTGATGCGCCCCACAATTTCACAAAATCGTCATACAATGGCGCAACCGGTAAATTATGTTCAACGCCCGTATGCCCGTCGAGAATATGTGTTAAGTTATACCATGTGGTTGAACCTCCCTCGGGATAAACCATAATTTGTAATTGAGATGACGCTTCAATAACCTGTTGCCTTTGTTCGCGACGAGGTTGATTATAACTTTTTACGGAGAAAGCGCCGAATGCTTTTGTTCTGCTAACCGCAGACTTCGCATCTTCCAAAGAATTAATCACCGCTTTAAAATCTCCCTCGGCACCGTATAAAATTGTTCCGGTAGAATAAATTCTCGGCCCCATCATCGTTCCCGATCTTACCATTTCGCTTTGCGAAAAAACCATTTCTGTATTTGAAGATGGATCGTGAGTAGTCGTTACTCCGTAAGCAAGGTTTGCGCAATACTGCCATTGTTTTTGCGGGCTCAATCCCTGGCGGAAAGTTCCTAAATGCGCGTGTACATCTACAATACCGGGCATAATGGTTTTGCCACTGCAATCGATTAATTTAATTTTTACAGGAAGTTCCACATCTTCGTTTTTACCAATGGCAATAATTCGGTTATCGTGAATGAGAATCGTCCCTTTTTCAATTACCTCATCGCCTTTCATGGTAATAATCCGCGCGTTGGTTAAAGCAATAAACCCACTTGGTTTATCGGAATTCATCACTAAATTAATTTTTAAACCAACCGAATCCATTGGTAAAAGTTTGGCGGGAGCGCCGGGTAAGAATGTAAAACGATTTTTTAATTCGTTTGTAAAATATTCTTCGCCTAAGGTCCAGTGTAATTTGCTTCCATCTTTGTTCCAATGAATATTAATACCGGCATCACGCGCTACCTGCGCACAAGGAACAGATTTTATATTGGCAGAAAGATCGATTGTTTTTCCTGTTTCGGGAAATGCGGCGATGTATACTTTAAATAATTCTTTATAAGCAATCCAGTTGTTATCGGGGCTTGGAACAAAATCATTGGTGTATTTAGAAGTAAAGTGTGTACGTTTTTCATTTCCATTGAGGTCGCAACTTTTGTACGCGTTGTTTTCTCCCTCGTTGCTTAAAAAGAAAATTCTTTTTCCATCTTTTGTAAAAGTCGGGTTTTCTCCTTCCTTCGTAATAAGCATTGCTTTACCTCCGTTAGCAGACATCATATATAATCCGGGGTTCACACAAAAAGCAAAACCCTGCGCATCATTGCCGTTTTCTTTCTGATAAACTAAAGTGTTTCCATCGGGCGAGAAACGCGGCGTTCTGTAAATTGCTTTCTCGCTTGTTATCTTTGTTGTTTTTCTATCGGAAAGATTCATTTTCATGATGCTTCCTGATTGCTCGTCGCTCCATGTTACGTAAACAATCTCATTTCCGTTGGGAGAGAAATTTGGTTCAAACTCCAGATCTGTCCCGGTAGTTAATCTTTCAGGTGTTCCGTTTGGTAAATCTTTTTTCCATAAAAATCCGGCCGCATTAAAAATTAAAGTTTTCTCATCAGGAGAAGTTATGGCATGACGAATAGTTTTCGCTGTAAATTTATCGGGAGCAACTTCCTGTTTAAATTTTAAAGCTTCATGAATTTTATGTTTGCACTTTACTGTAAACGGAATTTCTGTCGCTTCAGAATTCATTATATTCACTTTCCGGATTTTCCCCTGAGCCCAAATGATAATTGTGTTTTCATCTAACCATGAAAAATTCGGGTACACGCCAAAAATTGCCCATGCCTCTTGCTGGTCTTTTGTGAGCTTATCATACACGGGCCATTCTTCTCCGGTTTCCATATTGCGTAAATACAAAACAGATTTTTCGCGCACACGTTTTACAAAAGCCAGTGTTTTTCCGTCTTTAGAAATTTGGGGACGTTGCGCACCGCCCACACCACCGGTAATAAATTCGGTTTCTCCCTTTTCAATATTGTAACGTTTAATTACATAAATCTGGTTGTTGGGGTCTTTGTTATACTGAAAATATCCACCCGGATACATGTCTTCACTGTAATAAATAAATTTTCCGTCAGGAGAAACACAAGGCTCTCCCAAATCCTGTTGATCGTTTTTGCGTTTGTTCAGTTGGATTCCCTCTCCGCCGCTGATGTGGTACATCCATAATTCTCCCGCGCCTAAAGAACGTGTTGAAGTAAAATGCTTTCTCGCAACAATGTAATTTCCATTGGGCATCCACACGGCATTATTCAACAAACGAAAATTTTCTTTGGTAATTTGTACAGCGTTACTTCCGTCTCTGTTCATGCTCCAGATATTATCTCCGCCACTGGCATCACTGGTAAAAGAGATTTTTTTTCCGTCGGGAGAGAAACGTGGCTGCACTTCCAAAGCCAAACCCCCGCGTAAAAGTTTTGCTTCTCCTCCGGTAATGGGCATCGTGTAAATATCACCCAGTAAATCAAAAACAATATCTTTTCCGTCGGGAGAAATATCAAGGCTCATCCAGGTGCCTTCGTTAACCGTAAATTCTGTTTCGGTATATTTTCCGGGAGGGTTATTTACATCCCAGGTTTTTTTGCCTTTATCATCTTTAATAAAAGTAAAAGCCATAATGGCAAGTACCACTATGGATAGGATAGTTTTTTTCATGCTTTTAATTTGTAAGCCAAAAGTACGAAATGAAAGTGATTGATAGGTAACCCCTTTTAAGGGAGAGTGTGTCACCCTGAACTCGTTTCAGGGTCTGCAGCTTCTTTGTTAAATGTGAGATGTTGAAACAAGTTCAGCATAACGTGCGCTGTATTTTATTTTTTCTCCGAGAAATATTTTTTCATAGGAGTAAAGTAGCAATCTTTCCAGCCCTGCTTGTAATTTTTGCCTTGGCCTTTCGGGATATTGGTTTGTGTAAGCGTTAAAGTTGTTTTGCCTCCCGCTTTCGGAGCAAGGCTTATTTCCAGAATAGAATCGAGTGCGTCATCCGGAAATTCTGTAGTGCGCCAGGTTTGTACAATTTTCTTTCCTTCTTTCAGGTTTATGTTTGTCCCGCTTATGTAACCGTCCCATGCCGTAAATTTTCCTTTCACTTTTGCCGAAGCAGTTGCCTTGCCTCCACCTGTAAAAGCGGCGTGTTCTTTTCCATTAAGCCAGGCATCGTAAATTCTTTTTGGCGTGCCTGGAAGTATGGCTGTTAATTTAAATTTTTCCATAGCAAGAAGTTTTATTGTTTGATAATTTTTTTTCCATCGTCGAAAGTCCGGAAACTGTACACTGGCCCAATGTTTTTAAGCCGGTAAGGCAAAACAAAAAGGTTGCTAAAAAGAATAATCCTTGTTTTCATATCTGTTTATAGTATATAAAAATAAGATAAAAAAACCGAAATAAGCAAGGTTTTCGGTAATAAATTCCGGGCTCTCCAATACACATAAGAATTTTTTTCTTATCCCGCGCAATATCTTGTAACTTTTTTTTAGAATTTTTTTTAGTACCTCTGAAACCCTTTACCGGCGGGGACTTCGGAGGCTTACTTATTTTTTTGAAAAAAATTCGTCGACAAAATAATGTTAAAAACTGCATGTAAAATGTTAATTTAAATTTTTGCTGCTTGGGCTTTTTTCTGCTTGTTTTGTGAAACAGAAAGAAACAGAAAAGCGAAGCAGGTAAACAATTAGTTCTTTTAACAAGTAAAAATAATAGCCCCGGCAATAATGAACGGCACATGTCGTTCATTTTTTGTCTGATATAAGTAATCACCGAACAAAAATATTTTATGGCCAACGAACCCTTATTAACTGAGAACAAAGACCGGTTTGTACTCTTCCCGATCAAACACCACGAAATTTGGAAAATGTACAAACAGGCCGAAGCCAGCTTTTGGACCGCTGAAGAAATTGACCTTGCATCTGACCTTACCGATTGGGAAACAAAACTCAATGCCGACGAAAAACATTTTATTAAACATGTTCTCGCTTTCTTTGCCGCAAGCGACGGAATTGTAAATGAAAATCTGGCCATTAACTTCCTTAACGAAGTTCAATATCCCGAGGCACGCTGCTTTTACGGTTTTCAGGTAATGATGGAAAACATCCACTCAGAAACCTATTCTTTATTAATAGATACTTATATAAAAGACCCGGCAGAAAAAGACAGGCTACTTCACGCTATTGATACCGTGCCCTGTGTTAAGAAAAAGGCCGATTGGGCCCTGCGTTGGATTACCAAAGGCTCTTTTGCCGAAAGGTTAATTGCTTTTGCGGCTGTAGAGGGAATCTTCTTCTCAGGCTCTTTCTGCTCTATCTTCTGGCTAAAGAAACGCGGCTTAATGCCCGGCTTAAGTTTCAGCAATGAACTTATCAGTCGCGATGAAGGCCTGCACTGCGATTTTGCCTGTTTATTATATAACCAGTTGCAAAGCAAATTACCGACAGAAAAAGTTACGGAGGTAATTACCAACGCCGTAGCCATAGAAAAGGAATTTGTGTCAGACTCCCTGCCAGTAAAACTGATTGGCATGAATGCTGATCTTATGTGTCAGTACATTGAGTTTTGTGCTGACAGGCTTTTGGTAGCCCTTGAGTGTCCTAAGTTTTACAATGTAAGCAACCCGTTCCCGTTCATGGAAATGCAGTCGCTGCAGGGTAAAACCAATTTCTTTGAAAAACGCGTAGCCGAATATCAAAAGGCGGGTGTTATGAATAAGAACAAAGACACGAATAACGTCTTTAAATTAGACGAAGACTTTTAAACCCAGAACGTCCCGGAACGCAGATTTGGCGGGGCTTACAGCCCGGACGGGGAATTCTGGCCTCAAAAACTAAGGAGTAAAGAAATTAAAAAACGATTGTTAATAGAAAGATAATACGAAATTAAAAAACGGTGCCTTGTACCCTAAATTGCAGGTTACAATTCACCCGGATAAAAACTCAAAAAACTAAAGAAGCATGTTTGTAATTAAAAGAGACGGAACCACTGAGACAGTCAAGTTCGACAAAATCACCGCACGTGTACAAAAACTTTGTTACAGCTTAGAGCCTACACACGTAGAGCCTATTAAAGTAGCTATGAAAGTTATTGAAGGATTGTTTGACGGTGTTACAACAACCGAGTTGGATAATTTAGCTGCAGAAACTGCCGCATCGTTAACCACGAATCATCCCGATTATGCTATTCTTGCTTCGCGCATCGCGGTGAGTAATTTACATAAAAATACTACCAAGTCTTTTTCTAAAACCGTTCACGATTTATTTAATTATATAGACCCTAAAACCGGATTGCGTGCGCAGCTGATCGCTGACGATGTATATGAAATCGTTCAGGCTAACGCGCAGCAATTAGATTCGTCTATTATATACGACCGCGATTTTGGTTATGATTATTTCGGATTTAAAACTTTGGAGCGTTCGTACCTTTTAAAAATGAACGGTAAAGTTGCCGAGCGCCCCCAGCACATGATTATGCGCGTGGCCGTAGGTATACACAAAGAAGATATTACTGCCGCTATTGAAACTTATAATTTAATGAGCGAGCGTTGGTTTACACACGCTACTCCGACTTTATTCAACGCGGGCACTCCCAAGCCGCAAATGAGCTCTTGTTTTTTATTACAAATGCAGGACGACAGCATTGACGGAATTTACAATACACTTAAGCAATGTGCTAAAATCTCTCAGAGTGCGGGTGGTATCGGTATTAATATTCATAATGTGCGTGCAACCGGTTCTTATATTAAAGGGACTAATGGTACCAGCAACGGAATTATCCCGATGCTTAAAGTATTTAATGAAACCGCCCGTTACGTTGACCAGGGTGGCGGGAAACGCAAAGGAAGTATTGCGGTTTACTTAGAGCCGTGGCATGCCGATATTTATTCTTTCTTAGACATTCGCAAAAACCACGGTAAAGAAGAAATGCGCGCGCGCGATTTATTTACCGCGCTTTGGATTCCGGATTTATTTATGAAACGCGTGGAAGAAGAAGGTATCTGGAGTTTAATGTGCCCTAACGAATGCCCCGGCCTGAGCGATTGCCACGGCGAAGCGTTTGAAGCGCTTTATACCAAATACGAATCAGAAGGGCGTTTCCGCAAACAAATTCCTGCGCGCGAACTTTGGTCTGAAATTATCGAATCGCAAATTGAAACCGGTAATCCGTACATGTTGTTTAAAGACGCGGCTAACGGTAAGAGCAACCAGCAAAATTTAGGAACTATTAAATCTTCTAATCTTTGCACTGAGATTATCGAATACACTTCATCTGATGAGGTTGCGGTTTGTAATTTAGCTTCCATCGCATTGCCGCGTTTTGTGGATGAGAAAACAGGAACTTTTGATCATCAGAAATTATTTGAAGTAACTTATGTTGCCACCAAAAACTTAAATAAAATTATCGACCGTAATTACTACCCGATTCCGGAAGCGCGCAACAGCAATATGCGTCACCGCCCGATTGGATTAGGAGTACAAGGTTTAGCGGATGCATTTATTATGCTTCGTTATTCTTTTGAGAGCGAAGAAGCGCGTAAACTTAACTCTGAGATTTTTGAAACTATTTACTACGCGTCGATGACGGCAAGCAAAGATCTTGCAAAAATTGACGGACCTTACGAAACATTTGCAGGCTCGCCGGTATCAAAAGGAATTTTCCAGTTTGATATGTGGGGAGTTACACCAAGCCCGCGTTGGGAGTGGGATGTATTAAAAGAAGAAGTGAAAAAGCATGGTGTGCGCAACTCATTATTGTTGGCGCCTATGCCAACCGCGAGTACTTCCCAGATTTTAGGAAACAACGAGTGCTTTGAGCCGTATACTTCAAACATTTATTCGCGCCGTGTATTAAGCGGCGAGTTTGTAGTAGTAAACAAACATTTATTGAAAGACTTAGTGAAACTGGGTGTTTGGAACGATTCTTTAAAAAATAAAATTATCGCGGCTAACGGCTCTGTGCAGGATATCGCTGAGGTGCCTGAAAACATTAAAGCTATTTACAAAACCGTTTGGGAAATTAAACAACGTACTATCATTGATATGGCTGCTGAGCGCGGAGCATTTATTTGTCAGAGTCAATCGCTGAATTTATTTATACAGGATGCGAACTTTGCAAAATTAAGTTCGGCACATTTCTACGCCTGGAAAAAAGGATTGAAAACCGGTATGTACTACCTGCGTACTAAAGCCGCCGCCGATGCTATTAAATTTACTGTTGACCAGGGCGCGCTTGATAAAACAGTAACGGTGTTGGGCAACGAAGATGCATTATTGGTAGAACGCGGACAAGCACATATTTTAAGCGACGAAGAAAAAGCGGCACAACTTTCCTGTTCTTTGGATAATCCCGAAGGATGTGAGGCTTGCG
>DATMMV010000010.1:0-5556 GCA_035569635.1 Bacteroidia bacterium
AGTACATAAATTGTATTTTCCAATATGCGCACACAACTAGGATACCAACCTGTAGGCATGAAACCTTTACCAGTACTTTTTCCGGGAACCGAAATATCAAAAACTGCCAAACAATTATTATCAGCATTGGCAACATAAAGTATTTTTTCATCTTCACTGAGAGCAACGCCATCGGTAGTTGAACCATTTGGCGAATTCGGATACAAAGCCGCATTCAGGGTTTCAATAACCCGGTTTTGTTTTAAATCTATTACCGAAACAGAATTATCATTTGCATTAGCAGCAAAAAGAAGGCTACCGGCCTTATTAAGAACCATATCATTGGGATTATCACCGACAACTACAGAATTTTTAATTTCGAGGGTAGTGGCATCAAACAAAATTATTTTATCGCAGCCCCAACAAGAAACGTATAAGGTTTTTTTATCGGGAGAAAGTAAGCAAGTATACCCTTCTCCGCTTAAAACAATTTGTTTTATGATTTTCTTTGTCGTCAGATCAATTTTATATAGTGAGTTATTCTCCTTTGTTACTGCATACAAAATCCTTTTCTTATCATCAAGGGCAATGCCTGCAGGAGAAATTTTTTCCGGCCATGGTTTCCCGATAACAATAGTATCTGCTCCAAGTAATTTATTGTCTTTAATATCATACCGTATTATTTGATTATCATTTCCACCGGAAGCATAAAGAGATTTGGAATCGGAGGAAAAAGCGAGGCCCAGCCATGATTTTGCAATTTCACGTGTATCTAAAACTATTTGATTCCGGACATCGATAAGTTGTATGCTTTGGGTACTCTGCCCGTTATTGGTAACGGCCATATATTTTTTATTTGGAGAAATAACCAGATTCAATGGTAAGTCACCAAGTGGAATACTTTTTCCTACAGGTGTTAATTTCCATTGATTAGGAAGAGTGATACGTTTTGCATCTAATTCCTCAAGAGTCTGAGCCTTGAAACAAAAAGTATTAATTAGCAAGAAGAAAAATGTGGGAAATTTAAAATACTGCATAAGCATAGATTTTGTAAAAAGTCACAATTAATAATCTCAAAAAAGGTTACTCCATAAATTAGAATACTTTAAATAATTGTTATCAATACATCACGTCATTAATCCCATAATATTAGTGATCATTTAACGGAAGCCCCCTTTTCTGAAACTCAATCCAATTAAGGTATTCATCGCCTTTACGGTGTTCTTCCATTGTAATGCAATCATCAACCGGACAAACTATTTTGCACAGATTACATCCTACGCATTCTTCTTCTTTTACAGTATAAGTATTGTATGGGTTTCCCTTTTTAATATCAATGGATTGATGTGAAGTATCTTCGCAAGAAATATAACATAACCCACAGTGAATACATTTATCCTGATCAATTTTCGCAATGATATGATAATTAATATCCAACTCTTCCCATCTTGTAATTTTGGGAACAGACAAACCCACAAAATCATCAATTGATTTATATCCTTTCTCATCCATCCAATTACTTAGTCCGTCGCACATATCACGCACAATTCTAAACCCATAATGCATGGCTGCGGTACATACCTGCACATTACTTGCACCCAATAACATAAATTCTACTGCGTCTTTCCATGTGCTGATGCCACCAATACCCGAAATAGGAACATTTCTGGTTATTTCATCCTGCGATAAAGTGGTTAACATTTTTAAGGCAATAGGTTTTACTGCCGGCCCGCAATACCCACCAAATACAGATTTTCCACCTACATTTGGATTGGGAACTAATGTATCCAAATTAATTCCCGTTACAGATTGAATGGTATTTATTAATGACAAACCATTTGTACCTGCAGCTATCACTGCTCTTCCGGTAGGGACAACAGAATGTACGTTGGGAGTAAGCTTTGTAATAACAGGTATTTTGGCTACCTCCATCACCCACTCAACAACCATTTTTGCAATTTCCGGATCTTGTCCAACCGATGCGCCCATTCCTCTTTCTACCATTCCGTGCGGACAACCAAAATTTAATTCAATACCATGCGCGCCGGTATCTTCCGTTTTTTTGACTATGTCATGCCAACTTTTTTTATCATTGTCTGCCATTAAAGAAACAACCATCGCGCGATCAGGAAATTCTCGTACTACTTCACGAATTTCCTTTAAATTAATATCTAAAGGTCTGTCGGAAATAAGTTCAATATTATTAAAGCCAACAACTTTTTGTCCGTTATAGTCTAATGTAGAATATCTTGAAGAAACATTTTTTACTTGAGAACCTAAGGTTTTCCAAACAACGCCACCCCATCCTGCTTCAAAAGCACGCAGTACATTTATTTTTTTATCGGTTGGCGGAGCAGATGCTAACCAAAAAGGATTAGGTGATTTTACTCCGAGAAATGATGATTGCAAATTTGCCATTGGAGAAATGTTAAATGTGTTTAGTTATTTTTTTAATGCAAGGTTTTCTTGCGATGTTTTTACAATTTTTGTAAGAATGTTAATGATATGTTCTATTGCTATGAGATAAGATGAATAATCATAATCAACCAATTTGCTTTTTTCCAAAAGTCTAAGCCAATATCTTGCCTCTCTTGATTCTTTAGAAGCAATGGACATTTTCATTGTAAAGTCTTTTTTTGTTTGAGCAGCATTTGCCTCCTCAACATTTGCACCGATACTGGTAGCACTTCTTAATAACTGTTTTGAAATAACATATTCTTTCTGCTCAATTAAAATTTTATACAAATTGATAATTTGCAGAGAAAAGTCGAATGTAAGCTTCTGAATTTTATTCTCTTCCATTTCATTTACAATTTAACATTCAACACTTAACATTAAGAAACTCTAAAATTCCCTTAGCTGCGTCTTTTCCCGCCTGTACTGCATCAACCACTTCTTTTCCACCGTTCACCGCATCACCTCCAGCGAACACACCTTTTAGGTTTGTTTCACAGGTATTGCTGATGGAAATTTTCCCGCTTTTATTTTGCAGAGACGATTTGGCAACCAATTCTTCAAATGGAATTTGGCCGGCTGCCTTAATAATCATATCAACCTCAATGGTAAATGTTTCTCCGGTATCTACCGGCGCTCTTCTGCCGGATGCATCCGGGTCTCCAAGCTTCATTTTAGAGCATATTAATTTTTTTGCTTTGCCGGCTTCACCAATAATTTCTTTGGGAGATGCTAACCAAACAAAAGTACACCCATCTAATTTGGCTAAATCTAACTCTACATCTGTACAGGGTTTTTCGTTTTCTGTTCTCCTATAAATCATTGTCACTTCCTTAGCACCAAGTCTTTTAGATTGCGTAGCGGCATCAATCGCCGTCATGCCCATTCCAATAACAGCGACTTTATCTCCAATAGAAATTTTAGAATAATCGTTTGTTCGCAGATCATATATAAACGAAATAGCATCCACTACCCCATCCAATTCTTCTCCCGGAATACTTAATTCGCGGGCAACCCCAACACCTATGCCTAAAAATACTGCATCATAATTTTTTTGAAGCTCAGCAATAGTAATATCCTTCCCCAATTCTTTTTTATATTGAATATCAATTCCACCAATAGAAGTAATATAACCTACTTCTTCTTTACACGCCTCCGGTGTAACCTTATAAGCTGCCACGCCGTAAGTCATTAATCCTCCACCCTCTTCTTCTTTTTCGAAAACAGTTACGTTAACTCCTTGTAAAGATAATGCATGTGCACAGGCTAATCCTGCCGGGCCGGCACCAACAACAGCCACTTTTTTTCCGTTGGAAGGTTTACGTTCAAACAATTTCCATTTTTCATGAATAGCAATTCCTGTAGAATATCGTTGAAGTTTAGCAATAGAAATCGGTTCTTCTTCACGTAAATTATATACGCAAGCCCCTTCACAAAGTTTTTCTACAGGACAAACTTTAGAACATCCTCCACCCATAATATTGGATGAAAAAATAGTACGTGCAGAGCCCTTGATGTTATCTGACGCAATTTGTTTAATGAATAAGGGGACGTCAATACTTGTTGGACAAGATTTCGTGCAAGGAGCATCATAACAGTTGATACACCTGTTAGCTTCCAGTATCGCGCCTTCTGCATGTTCAAAAGGCGGATGTATATCAGAAAAATTATTTTTTAATTCTTCCTTTGATAAACGATTGTTTTTGATCATTTATTGATTTATTGATTTGTTGATTGATTGAATTTTTGATTTAATCTACAATTATCTATTTCTACAACTCTATAATTGAGTTAATACCCCATAAGTTTCAGGTCTTCTGTCCCTGAAAAATTGCCAGGTATTTCTTACTTCTTCAATCATGTCAAGGTCAAAATCTGCGATCAACAACTCATCATTATCTCTTGAAGCCTGCGCAAATATTTGTCCACGTGGATCAACAAAATAAGATTGCCCATAGAATTTACCAAGGTTCCATGGTTTTTCTTCACCCACACGATTGATACATCCCATAAAATAACCATTAGCAGCAGCATGTGCCGGTTGCTCTAATTTCCACAAGTACTCGCTCAGGCCTGCGACAGTTGCTGATGGATTGTAAACTATTTCCGCACCATTTAATCCTAAACAACGAGCGCCATCAGGAAAATGTCTGTCGTAACAAATATATACACCTATTTTTGCGTACTTAGTTTGAAATACAGGATAGCCAAGGTTTCCGGGCTTAAAGAAAAATTTCTCCCAGAATCCTGATGTATGAGGAATATGATTTTTTCTGTATTTACCCAGATAGGTTCCGTCTGCATCGATCACTGCAGCTGTATTATATAATACCCCGGCTTGTTCTTTTTCATAGATAGGAACAATAATAACCATATTATATTTTTTCGCATAAGTAGCTATTAAGTCTGTAGTTGGCCCGGGCACAGCCTCAGCTGATTCGTACCACTTTCTGTCTTGGCCCGGACAAAAATAAGGTGTATTAAAAATTTCCTGAAGGCATAATATCTGAACACCTTTTTTTCCGGCTTCTTCTATAAATGGAATGTGCTTTTGCACCATCGCGTTACAGATTTCCTGTATAGTTCCTTCACCTTCCGTTTTTGGCAGACTCATTTGTATAAGCCCTGATTTGATCATTCTTGGCATGTTGTTAATTTTAAGAGTTTACAATTATTAAATTATTGATGATACTTTATTTCGTTTTATAAATTGTCCGTAACCTTTTTCAATTAAAAGTTTATTGTTGTCGACTGCCACTTTTCCACGTAAAATAATTGTTTTGCATTTACCGCTAAGTTCCCATCCTTCATAACCGGAGTAATCGCAATTCATGTGATGTGTTTTAGCGGAAAGAATATGTTTTTCAGTTGGATCTAAGATGACAATATCGGCATCAGACCCAATTGCTATTGTACCCTTTCGGGGATACATCCCAAATATTTTTGCGGCATTTGTAGAAGTAACTTCCACAAATTTATTTAAACTGATCTTTCCTTTTTGTACCCCTTCTGAAAATAATAATTCCATTCTGTTTTCTATTGCCGGATGACCATTTGGAATTTTTGAGAAATCCTTTTCTCCCATTTTTTTTTGTTCCCACATAAACGGACAATGGTCAGTTG
>DATMMV010000011.1:0-3327 GCA_035569635.1 Bacteroidia bacterium
TTCCGACATCACCTATAAACAAAGTATCGCCGGTATAAATGCTGTGTGGTTTTTTATTTTCATCCAGCAATAAATAGCAAACCGATTCGGGCGTATGGCCGGGGGTATGCATTACTTTAACAGTAAGTTTTCCGATTTTCAATTCTTGTCCGTCGGTTGCGCTGATACTTTTATAGTTTGTTTGCGCGTCCGGGCCGAATACAATTTGAGCGCCGGTTTTTTGGGCCAAATCTACGTGGCCTGAAACAAAATCCGCATGAAAATGGGTTTCGAGAATATATTTAATTTTTACGTTATGTTTCTTAGCAAGCTCTAAATAAGGCTGTGTTTCACGTAGCGGGTCAATAATAGCGGCTTCTCCTTCAGAGGCAACCAGGTAAGCTCCTTGAGCCAGGCAATTGGTATATAGTTGTTCTACTAACATGCAGGGTAATTTAACACAAAGGTAGTATTAATTGATGAGGCTTTACTTGATATAAATTAAGAATTATTTGGTTTTACTCCTTTTCTAATCTTTGTTTTACCTTAGCGCATAATTATTGGACAGGTATTAAAATCCTATACGGATTATTAATTGTGTAAGTAACGCATTGGATATAGAAATCAATTACCTGAAAGTAATTAACAGGGGCAATTTAACAGTGCTGAAACCGGAGCATTTAATGACAAAATAATGGAACAATTAAAATGGACGGAACGAAAATTTAATTTTGGCTTCCGCAAAGAATACCTGCCTTTTATGCTTGAGCGCATTAAATCAACCGCGCCACGTATTGAGGAATTGATGAAAAATATTTCGGAAGAAAAAGCATCAAAACAAATAAATAAACAATGGTCGGCCAAAGAACACATCGGACATTTAATTGATTTGGAAGAATTACACCTGGCACGGGTAGGGCAATTTAAAGAAGGGCTGGCCGAACTGCGTGCTGCTGATATGAGCAATACAAAAACTTATGAAGCAAATCATAATAACAGAAAGGTTTCTGAATTAACAGGCGAATTAAGAAGAGCAAGGGCATATTTTATTTCTGAAATAGAAAAAATTGATGAGGGGAAATTAGAACATCAGGCGCTTCATCCCCGCTTACAAAAAAAAATTACTGTTACAGATTTAGTTTATTTTGTGGGTGAGCATGACAATCATCATTTAACTATCACGGCGACATTACTCAGAACCTGATTCCCACTAGAAGCATATCGTCGGTTTGCTCGTATTTACCCTGCCAGATATCCATTTCCTTTTCGAGGCGTTTTAGCTGATCTTTCATAGACATGGGCTGTATCTCAACAAGCAAATCGCGGAAACGTTTTATCATAAATTTTTTTCCGCCATCCCCGCCAAACTGATCTTGTAACCCGTCTGAGAAAAGGTAAATGGTATCGCCGGCGTTCACACTCATTTTTTGCGTGGTAAAAAGTTTATCAAAATTATGATTGAAACTTCCTATCGGAGATTTATTTCCTTTCAATTCCAATAATTCAGCATTTTTAAAAATGTAGAGCGGGCGTTTAGCTCCTGCAAAAGCAATTTCGCGCTTATTTATACGGTAACGTACAATAGCCGCATCCATTCCGTCATTAGTAGATACGTTGCCGTGTTGCTTAAATGTATCGTGTAATTTTTTGTCAAGCTGGGTTAAAATTCCCGCAGGGTCGGTTGTTTCATTGCCCGCAATAATCTGATTAAGAATAGAATTTCCGATAACCGTCATTAAAGCTCCGGGCACGCCATGCCCCGTACAATCTACTGCCGCAATAATCGCTTCATCTCCTCTTTGTGCAAACCAATAAAAATCGCCACACACAATATCTTTCGGGCGATAAAAAATAAATGAATCGCCGAACACTTTGTTTATCATTTCATCGGCAGGTAAAATACTTTCCTGGATTCTCTTGGCGTAATTAATGCTGTCGCGTATTTCTTTATAAGCAAGTTCCAGTTTTTCGCTTTTTTCCAAAACCTCCTGGGTACGCTCTTTCACCTTATTTTCCATATCAGCCGAATAAGCATACAGGCTGTTACGCATGTTTATAAGGGCGTCGCCAAGCACATCATTCTCACTCAGTTTTTGATAATCCACCGTAAGATTTCCCTTTCCGATTTCATTGGCAAAAGTGGAGGTTTTTGTAAAGCTGTCCGACAAAATATTTACCGACTCAACCATTTCAGCCACCACGTTTTTATCTTTCATCGAAATTTTTTCGCTGGATAATTCACCTTTGGCCAATTGCTGTACAGTACGTTTCATATTAAGAATAGGTTGACGAATCGAACTTGAAATAAAAGATACCGCGAAAAAGATAAACACAAATAAAAACACCGAAGCACTCATCATGATCGTCATCATGCGATGCGATGCCTTTTCAACATCTGCTTTCATTTGCAAAGCCTCTGCCCTGTTTCTGTCAACAATTTTATCGAGATCATTCATAATTTCCTGGGTACGGGGCAGCACTTCACTTTCAATCATTTCTTCGCACTTAAATTTTTTCTGCGCGTTTTCGTAATCATCAAAACCAACCAAGGTCTGCATAATTTCCTTTTCCACAGCAATGAGTTTATCAAACTTTGCAAAAACCGTCTGCAGGCTATCCCTGTCAGATTGCTTATCCAGCTTCTCAAAAAAACTATCCAATTTTTTCTTTAGTTGAGGGTGATGAAATTTATGCAGTGAATCAAGATTTTTTTTATCATCAACACTGTTTTGCAGGTACACCCAATTAGTAGCGTACATTTTGGATTCGGTAACTACCAGGTTAAGTTCTTCCAAAGAGGCAATGTAAGGATTGATTACCTCGGTCATTTGCGCAATGGTAGCCTTGTTTTTCTGGATAATGTAGTAATTAAAGATAACGTTTACCAACACAATAATAATAACCAGTACAAATGCGAATGTAACTTTCGGGAACCCGGTATTAAAAAAACCAATCTTCATAAATGCTCTATGTCTCCGCAGCTATACAAATATATCATTTTACCCAGAAAAAACTCATTTTTTTGCCTTTCGGGAATTTTTTCCTAATTTTCAGGTTTATGACTATACAATTTAGCCGGATTTCACTCTTTTTTTTACTATGCCTTTCGGGCTCTTTCGCATTTTCTCAAACCGACACACTTAAAATAGCTACCGATTCCACAAAAAAAGACACGCTCAGTTATTATGATATGTCGCTTGAACAATTACTCAATTTAAAAGGGCATGATTTACCTACCGAGCTTGAAAAACTGATTAACTCGCTAATCTCGGTGGCTTCTAAAAAACCACTGAACATTCGTGAATCTCCAAGCATTGTCTCCTTAATTACAGTTGATGAAATAAAAGC
>DATMMV010000012.1:0-3468 GCA_035569635.1 Bacteroidia bacterium
GCAAACCATTTTATTTCGCCGGGCCACAAAATATTTTGCTCACCACGCCGCACTCTTTCAATGCTCGGTTTTAAAGATTCATAATCCTGCAAAGGAATTTGCTTTTTAAAATCGTTATATGAGTTTACGGAAGAAAAATGATATTTTACTCCGAACTCCGTTTCTTTGGCGCTTTTTAATAATTTGCGCAAACACTCATCCTGCACATCCTGCGGGTACTTCATAAAGAGCTCAATCTGGTGCATGCGCTTTTTCATGAACCAACTTGCTATGGAATTAAGAATGGGCATTCTTTAGCGAATATAACACAAAAAAGCCCCGTATTTCTACGAGGCTTTTTCATTCTAAAAATTTACAATTAATTATACTGAGATAATTTAGCATCGATGCTCAGTGTTGCGTGAGGCACGCTGCGCAATCTTTCTTTAGGAATTAATTTACCGCTAACGCGGCAAATACCATAGGTTTTGTTTTGTATGCGCACCAATGCATTCTGCAGGTTAACAATATATTTTTCCTGGCGCGAAGCTAACTGTGCAACTTCTTCTTTAGATAACATATCACTTCCGTCTTCCAGTAATTTAAAAGTAGGCGATGTGTCATCCGTGCCGTGGTTATCAGTATTCGTTAAAGTTTGCTTAAGCAATTCGTAATCCACTTTTGCTTCGTTCAGTTTGGTCAGGATAATTTCTTTAAATTCGCCCAACTCTTTATCGCTGTAGCGGCTGCGTTTATCTTTGTTATTTACATAAGGTGCCGGCTCTTCTTTTTTAGGTTTTTTAATCAGTGGTCTTGACAAATCAATTTTTACAATTTGCTTACGTACAAAATCTTCCGAGTCGTAGTGCTTCTTGCCTTCTTTTTTACCACGGCCACGGCCACGACCACGTCCTTTTTTAGGTTTTTCTTCTACTTCCACTTCTTCAATCAACTCATCATCATCATCGGCAGCCGCACCTTCAACAGGTTCAATTTCTAAAAGCCCGCCTTCCACATCCAACTCTTCTCCTTCTAAATCAGAGTCAGCGGGTTTTGCTTTTTTGCTTTCTTCTTTTGATAAATGAGCTACTGCTTTTTTGTTTTTAAGGTCTGCTTTTTTAGAGACAGGTTTTTTCACTTCTTTACCTGCCGCTGAGGCAGGCTTTGCTTTCACAATCTTTTTCACTTCTGCTTTTTTGGTTTTTTGAGGTTTATTTTTGACCACAACTTTTTTCGCCTGTGGTTTTGGTTTGTTTGTTTTCTTAGCAGATTTTAGTGCTTTTTTAGCAAGAGGTTTTTTTGCTGCCGGTTTTTTCTTAGCGGACTTAGCTGCTTTTTTTGCTGCGGGTTTAGCTGCTTTCTTAGCAGGTTTAGCGGCAGACTTTTTCGCTTTTTTGTCTTTTTTCTTAGCCATGGTACTCAGTATTAAATTTTTTCTACGCTGATCGTAGTACTTACGTTCTCGTCAACTTCAACCTGTTGAGCCTGTTTATTGTCAATTTTCTCAACAATATTAAGGTTTTTTGTTAAAGTTTCAGAGCAAATATAGGTTAAATTATTTTTAATGGCCGCATCCAGCATCTCATGATGGGCTATTTGCACATTTATTTTATCGGTAAGTTCAAAACCTCTGTCTTTCCGGATGTTTTGTATGCGGTTAACGAGCTCGCGGGCAATGCCTTCCTGCTTCAGTGGCTCGGTAAGGGTAATATCAAGCGCAACCGTTACAGGGCCGTTATTGGCCACTTTCCAACCCGGTATATCCACCGGAATTATTTCCACATCTTCGTTTTCCAGTACAATTACTTCGTCTTCGCAGGTAATTTCATATCTGCCTTTTTTTTCAATAGCGCTGATGATTTCCTGAGCATGTTTTTGAGCCAGTGTTTGCACCGTTTTCATGTGACGCCCGCATTTTTTGCCCAATGTTTTAAAATTGAGTTTCAGGTTTTTTACAATCTGCGTTTTACTCTCGTCAACAAATTCAATTTCTTTTACGTTTACCTCGGCTAAAATTAAATCCTGCACGGCTTGTATTTGCTTTCGGTAATTATCATCCAGAACAGGAATTTGAATTTTATTTAAAGGCTGACGAACTCTGATATTTTCTTTTTTACGGATAGAAAGTATCATGGAAGATATTTTTTGCGCCAGTTCCATTCTTTCTTCCAACGATTTGTCAATGAGATTTTCATCTGCTTCCGGAAAATTACTCAGGTGAATAGATGTAACTTTATGTTTTTGTGTTACTGAATTTAAATCGTTGAACAGCCTGTCGGTAAAGAAAGGCGCGATGGGTGCTGATAATTGCGCAATGACTTCGAGGCAACGATATAATGTTTGGTAAGCGGCAATTTTATCTTCGCTGTAATCTCCTTTCCAGAAACGGCGGCGGCACAGGCGCACATACCAATTACTTAAGTGTTCATCAACAAAATATTCAATGGCGCGGCCTGCACGGTGCGGTTCGTAATGGGTAAAAGCTTCGTCTACATTTTTTATGAGGGAATTTAATTCAGATAAAATCCATTGGTCAATTTCGGGCCTTTGGTTTGCTGGAATATCTTTTTCGTTGTAAGTAAAGCCGTCTACATTGGCGTAAAGGGTAAAAAATGAATACGTATTATAAAGCGTTCCGAAAAATTTGCGTTGTACTTCGGCAATCCCTTCTGTATCGAATTTTAAATTGTCCCATGGCGCGGCGTTGGTAATCATGTACCAGCGTGTGGCATCGGCTCCGTATTTCTCAATGGTTTCAAAAGGGTCAACGGCATTGCCTAAGCGTTTGCTCATTTTGTTCCCGTTTTTATCAAGCACCAACCCATTGGAGACAACATTTTTGTAAGCAACCGAATCAAAACACATAGCGGCAATAGCATGCAGTGTAAAAAACCATCCTCGTGTTTGGTCAACGCCTTCGGCAATAAAATCCGCCGGGTAATATTTTTTTTTGTCGATTAATTCTTTGTTCTCGAAAGGATAATGCAACTGCGCGTAAGGCATAGCACCGCTGTCGAACCACACATCAATCAAATCCGGCTCACGGAATAATTTTTTTCCGTTTTTCTCCAATACAATTGTATCCGCGTAAGGTTTGTGCAAATCAAACGTGTTGTAATTTTCTGCACTGAAATCTCCCGCTTTGAATTTTGCAAGCGGATTTTCATTCATAAAACCTTTTGCAACCGACGTATCAATTTCCTTTTTCAGTTCCTCGGCACTTCCTAAAATAAGTTGTTCTGTTTTATCTTCGCTCACCCAAATCGGCAATGGAATTCCCCAAAAACGCGAGCGCGATAAATTCCAATCGTTCAGATTTTCCAACCAACTTCCGAAACGTCCCGTACCGGTTGATTCAGGTTTCCACTTAATAGTTTTGTTAAGCGCAATCATTTTATCCTTCGCATCGGTGGTCTTAATAAACCAACTATCGAGCGGATAATACAATACGGGTTTATCGGTACGCCAGCAATGCGGATAGCTGTGCTC
>DATMMV010000013.1:0-34687 GCA_035569635.1 Bacteroidia bacterium
TTTACCGTCTACGCTTAAAATTTTATCCCCGTTTCTTAAACCTAAATCAATGGCAGAAGAATCGCACATGATTCCGTACTTGGCATTATTCATTGGTAAAGTTTCTCTTCCCCAATAAAACAGCACCATCCAGTAAATAAAAATCCCTAAAACAAGGTTTACCAGAATTCCGCCCATCATAATCAGCAAACGCTGCCAGGCCGGTTTTGCACGCAGTTCCCAGGGTTGTGGCTCGGTCTTTGTCAATTCTTTATCCATCTGTTCATCCACCATTCCGGCAATACTTACGTATCCGCCAAAAGGAAACCAACCGATTCCGTATTCGGTATCGCCGATTTTCTTTTTAAAGAGTGAAAAATTTAAAAGCCCTGCAAAAGGAAAAAGGAAATCGAAGAATAAATAGAATTTTTCTACGCGGCATTTAAACCTTTTCGCAAAGAAGAAGTGGCCTAATTCGTGAAGGGTGACTAATATAGTTAAGCTCAAAAAGAGCTGAAGAATTTTCATAAGTTATTTTTTTTGGGCGTTTCCCGCCATGTGTAATTCGGTTCTTAAAATTAAATATCCGGCGGGCCGGGCTTTTCGCTGCAAGTCCTCGCTCACAACATCTCGCTGCGGGCTTTCCGCTGCAATCCCTAACGCTGGCTTTTCAAAAATTTGAGAGAAATTATTTAATGAGCGATTGTGCAAGTTTTCGGGTTTCGGTGTTACAGTTAAAATAATCTTCCAAAGAAGGTTTTTGTTTGTTTGTTGTTTTGTTTAAACAGGTTTCTACAAGTTCACTTATTTGCAGGAAGGTAATTTTTTCGTGTAAAAAGGCATCCACGGCAATTTCGTTGGCTGCATTCAGTACACAAGGCATTAATCCTCCATGTTCAATGGCTTTGTAGGCCAGCGCTAAATTAGCAAAAGTTTCGGTATCGGGTTTCTCGAAAGTAAAGGCAGGATATTTGGTAAAATCAAAGCGTTCAAAAGTGGTTGCCACACGTTCCGGATAGCTGAAAGCATAATGAATGGGCAGTTTCATATCGGGCAGGCCTAATTGGGCTTTTATACTTCCGTCGGTAAATTGCACCAGGCTGTGAATGATGCTTTGCGGATGAACCACCACTTCTATCTGCGAAGGCTTTACATGAAACAACCATTTGGCTTCAATTACCTCAAGTCCTTTGTTCATTAATGTGGCTGAATCGATTGTAATTTTTGCGCCCATGCTCCAGTTAGGATGCTTAAGCGCTTGTTGTTTGGTAATATTTTGTAAATCTTTTTTTGTTTTTCCCCTGAAGGGGCCGCCGCTTGCCGTTAAATAAATTTTTTCTATTGGGTTGTGAAATTCACCTGCCAGGCACTGAAAAACAGCTGAATGTTCAGAATCAACGGGATAAATATTTACCGCATTTTCTGCTGCAAGTTTTGTGATTAACTCACCGGCAACCACTAACGTTTCTTTATTGGCAAGAGCAATTGGTTTTTTATTTTTTATGGCGTGAATGGTAGAAGGCAATCCCGCAAAACCAACCATGGCGGCAAGAACAATGTCTACCGTTTCCATTTCAACAATTTGTTCCACTGATTTCGCTCCCGCAAAAACCTTTATATCATATGAGGATAAAGCATCTTTTACCTGCTTGTGTTTGTTATCGTCAGCAATAACAACTGCGTTGGGTTGAAATTCGATAGCTTGCTTAATCAGTAAATCGGCATTGCCGTTAGCTACTAAAACCTCGCAGCAAAAATGCTCCGGGTTGGCTTTAATTACATCTAAGGCCTGAGTGCCGATGCTGCCTGTGCTGCCTAAAATGGCTATGTTCTTCTTTTTCTTCAGGCTCATCTTTTCTGTAAAACTTCAGATTGGTTTTGTTTTGCTGCCAGTACTGTAATAATATAAACTTCATTTTTGCTGATGAAATAATAGGCCAGGAAAGGAAATTTTTTAAAAACAACAGCTCTTAATGCTTTATATCTTATTTGAAAAAGCATTGGGTTTTCAGCTAATAAAAATAAATTTTGTTTTAATTTATCTATAAATTCATTTTCAAGCCCGGGTTTTCGAACTCTGTACCATTTTTTTATTTCAATAACATCGGCTTGTGCCCGAGGCTCAATAGTTATTTTATGCCTCATATTTTATTGAGCTCCTTTTCAAAATCGTCCCAATCTTTTCCCTGGTTCGGGTTTTTCCTGTACTCTTCCATTCTTTCTTCAAGAATGGGCTTGTGCCACTCAGGAATATCGGCGGTTTTGCTTTCTTCAATAGTTATTCCGGGAATTTGTTTAAAAAATTCAACAAATGATTTGAATAAATTATCCGGTACATTTACGATAAGTTGTTTCATGATTTAATTGTAACACAAAGATAAGGTTTTCCTTCGCGTCTTAGCGCCTTTGCAGTTAAAAAAGCACATAATCCTGCGGGTTAACCGGTGTGCCGTTATACCACAATTCAAAATGCAGATGTGTTCCGCTGCTGCTCTCACCGGTATTTCCTATAATCGCAATAGGCTCTCCAGCTTTAACGTGGTCGCCCACACGTTTGGTTAAATCGCTGTTGTGTTTATATACGCTCATCAAATTATTTCCGTGTTGCAATTGTATCACGTATCCGTCATTAGCGGTCCACCCGGCAAAAACAACAGTCCCGTCTAAAGCCGCCTTTATAAATTCATTTTCTTTGGCGGCAACATCTACTCCGTAATGCGCCTCGGCCATGTTAAACGAGTGTGTTACCATTCCTTTTACCGGGCTGAAGAAAAAATATCCGCCAATACCACTGCTGCTTTTATTTCCGATGGTAAGCGAAAATTTATCCTGCGATTCTATTTCTTTTCTCAGCAGCGAATCGTTTTTACTTGGTTTTACATTTACATTTTCCTTCATGCCTTTAGGAACCGGCATCGAAGTATCTGCTTTAATATTTCCGCTGAGCACATCATTTATGTTTTTTATGTACCAGTTTTTGGCCTGCATCATATATTCCAACGAATCGGTTTTAACGGATAACCGCACCAGTTCTTTTTGATTCGAGAAATCTCCGTAACCCGGAATGTACTCGCGTATGGGCGTAAAAGCAATTAAGCTGATTACCAAAAACGACATGATGATGGTTACCGCACCAACCATAATTAAAATTCCACCCGGGCTTAAGCGCAAGGAAAATTTTTCTTCAAAAGACGAATCGTTTAAAATTACCAAACGGTATTTTTGCCGAAGTTTTTCCGCCAGTTTTTTTCTATTTTTTTTCTCGTCCATTAAGCTTGCAAATATACTCATTTTGAGCCTATAGCCTGAGGTAAAGTCGTTATTCCCAAGTCGTTTGTAAATAAAAAATTCGACTTAAAGACTTCGGACTACTGACTCAAGACTTAGTATTTATTGTGTAATTTTGCAGCGTTTATGAAAGTTTATAAATCCTTAAGCGAAATCCGGAAAATTGACAATCCCGTTGTTACCATTGGTACTTTTGACGGGGTTCATGAGGGGCATAAACAAATTATTGAACGCCTTAACAAGGCTAAAGAAGAAATCCGGGGAGAGAGCTTTATTTTTACTTTTCATCCGCATCCGCGCCAGGTTTTGTTTCCCGGGCAAAGGGATTTAAAATTACTTACGCTTACCGGAGAGAAACTGCATTTGTTGGAAAAAGCGGGCATTGATCATGTATTGGTTTATCCTTTTACCAAAGAATTTTCAAGACTTTCGGCGACGGATTATATAAAACAGATTCTTGTGGAAGGCATTGGCACAAAAAAATTAATTATCGGCTACGATCATAAATTCGGCAATAACCGTGAGGGAAATTTTGAAATCTTAGAAAAGTTTTCTGCTCAGTACAATTTTTCTGTGGAAGAAATCCCCGCGCACGAAATTGAACACAGTAATGTCAGCTCAACCAAAATACGCAGGGCACTTGAGCAGGGCGATATACAAACTGCGAACAAGTACCTGGGCTATGCCTATTTTTTATCCGGCACCGTAATTAAAGGGAAACAATTGGGCCGGCAATTAGGTTATCCTACAGCTAATATCGGGGATGTGGATGGCACGAAACTTGTTCCGGGTATCGGGGTGTACGCGGTTACAACAATTTTGGGCGGAAAACGTTATAAAGGTATGATGAGTGTGGGTTTGAATCCCACAACGGATACTGATAATAAATTGAAAATTGAGGTAAATATTTTTAACTTTGATAAAGATATTTACGGAAAGGAAATAACCGTAGAATTTTGCAAACGACTGAGAAATGAAGAAAAATTTGAGTCGCTCGAAAAATTAAAAAAGCAACTCGCAATTGATAAAGAAAATGCGCTTTCCGTTTTATAAATCGACTCAATCACTACTGTGGAAATCGGCCATAGTTTATTTTTTCTTTTTTTCTTTTCATTCTTTTTCTCAAACTCAGGTACTTCTTGATTCCATGCAATTGGAGGAAGCCTATACTTATACGGATTTTGAAGAAGCTCTCAGATTTCCCGAAAAAGTCCTTCGCCTTGAATTGCGAAAAAAGAAATACAAAGCCGTTCCCAAAGAAGTTTTTCTTTTTAAAAATTTGCAGTGGCTTGATTTGGGAAAAAATCAAATTACCGAATTGCCCGATACAATTTACTTGTTGGTAAACCTTCAATATTTAAATGTTTCCCGCAATAAATTGGTTACGTTGCCCAAGGAAATCGGCAAAATGACAAATCTTGTTTACATTAACGCAAACAATAATAGTTTAATCGGCTTACCTCCACAAATCGGTAACCTGGAAAGATTACGCGTACTTGATTTATGGAGCAACGAGTTTTCTGATTTTCCTGAAACGCTTACCAAACTAAAAGATTTACGTGTAATGGACATTCGGGCAATAACTATCAGCCAGGACAATATTAATCTGTTAAAAAAGTGGTTACCCAATACCAATGTGCATTACGATTTGCCCTGCAATTGTAAATTATGAACGATCCCGTTTATCATAAACATATTTTTATTTGCACCAACCAACGTACCGGTGGCGATCGTAAAAGCTGCGGAGAGCAGCACGGGATGGAATTAGTTGCCGCTTTTAAAAAATTGCTGAAAGAAAAAAATCTCCCTATACGGGTGCGTGCGCAACGCGCGGGCTGTTTGGATATTTGCGATTTCGGGCCGACTGTTGCGGTTTATCCGGAAGGAATTTTTTATGTAAACGTGCAATTAAGTGATGTGGAAGAAATCATTCAATCGCATATTGCAGGAGGTAAACCTGTTGAAAGGCTTTTGTTGAAATACGCTAAAAAGTAAATGGAAGAAAATGAATTTTCGGTTAATCTTTACTTAACCGACCTGCAAATACTTCAGGAAACGGCGGATCAGATTAAAAAAGATTTTTCTTTTTTTTCTTTGGAAATTACGTTCAGCGGAAATAAAGAAGAAGCTTACAGCGAATTATATAATCAGATTTATCCGCATATTAAAAATTTAATGGATTCGGATTATGAAAAATTCCTTTCGCTTTTATACCGGATAGATTTGAACGAAAAACAAATATATCCGGTGCAATCAGCTGATAAAAGCGAAGAGCCGGCAAAGACAATATCCGGTTTAATTATTAAACGTTGCTTACAAAAAGTAATTTTGCGGAAATTGTATTCAACTTAGCGCCTTCAACGTAATATCACTAACCAATAACATAAATAAAAAATCTCTGCGTCTTTGCGCCTTTGTGGTGGAAACAAAAAAATGGCTATGGAAATTAAAATAAAGAAGGGAGTCGAAGCAGATTTACCGCAAGTTCTTGGTCTTGTAAAAGAATTAGCCGTTTACGAAAAAGCTCCGGATGAAGTAGATGTTACCCTTGAAGAAATGAAAAACTGGGGTTTTGGTTCGGGTAAAATTTTTGATTTTTTTGTGGCCGAACACCAAAATAAAATAGTTGGCATTGCACTTTACTATTATAAATACAGCACCTGGAAAGGCAAATGCCTTTTTTTAGAAGACATCATTGTTACTGAAAAATATCGAGGGTCCGGGCTCGGTTCAAAATTATTTCATGAAGTGGTAATGGTTGCCAGACAGAATAAAGTGCGGCGTATGGAGTGGCAAGTTTTAGACTGGAACGAGCCCGCTATAAAATTCTACAAAAAATACAACTCGCATTTTGACGGCGAATGGGTAAACTGCAAATTAACCTATCAGCAATTGCAGGATTACAAATAAAAAAACCCCGACATTTCATTTGCCGGGGCTTTCATTAAATTTTATTTTTAACTAAGGTAATGTAATTGTGTAAGGCCCGTAGGTATTTCCGTCTGTTCCGGTAATAGTTACCTGGCAAATCATATCGCATGTACCGCTTCCAAAATCTACGTGACGATTTCCTTTGTTACCGGGTTTAAAATCAAAGGCTCCTTGTACAATAGGATGGCGGCCGGGCTTGTTAGGATCGGGTGCGCAATTCATATTAACAATCAGTGGGCTTGTAGTATTAAATGTATAGCTTTCTCCTTTTGCAGTTGTACCGCTTGCTGTACCACCAACGCTTACAATGGCATGTGCCCAGTCAATAACAGTATTCTGGTCAACATAAGATGCAGGATAAGCAGTGCCGGCATATGTTAAAGCGGCTGTATTTAATAAAGTATGTGTTCTGTTGCAATTCCAGGTAATGGTTCCGCCGTTACCTGCTTTTACAATGGTTACAGCACCGCCAACCGACCATGTCATGTTAGTTGTAGCCGGGTTAAATCCGGCAGGAGTAGTATTTGTTACTGTATGTGTAATTGCTACATGATTTAAGTCTACAACGTAATTAGTTGAGGTAACAATACATTTGTAACCCGGGTTTCTGTAATAAACCGCTCCGCCTGTTGATTGAGAATAATCAAAGGTTAAAGTACCACTACGCACGTGGCCGTCATTACATGCGCCACCACTAAAAGTAACGGTAATAATTTTTGAAGTTGTATTTACAGTTACGGTTGCGCAACTGCTTAGAACGGAATTATCATTTCCCATTTTGTAACTGACAGAACCGCTTTCAGAAGCTTGCCCGGCCATGGTTACGGCATCGTTTGCGGCCCACTCAGCCGTGTTATTATCCGCCGCGGCAGAAGTATCGCTGTCAGGTGTAGTGGTAGTTTTCTTTTGGCAGGAAGACATAAAAGCAGCCGAAGCCAATAATACGGTGGCAAGGGTTATACTTAATTTTTCAGATGTTTTCATTTTTTAGGGTTTTTAAATTTTATTGATTGCTTCTTTGATTACTAAGGTATAAAAAGGTTTAATCCGTACAACAAATATTTTGCTTTTTAACTTTTACACAACATTTACTTAAACTTCTGTAAGATTCCGAACCCCAGCATTTACCGGGGTTTTCAGTAAAACATGACTTGTTCAGAAATTCTTTTAAAAAAAGTTTACGGCTTTACTTTTTTTTGGATATTTGCAACTATAATGAACGTAATTAATATGATGAAACGTACAAAAAAGTTTTTCCTGTAAGGAAAGGCCCGCGTTTTGTCTGATATGATATAAGCAAAAGCCTTTCTGAAAAGAAGGGCTTTTTTGTTGGGTAAATACGCGTTAGGGATTAGCTCCTTGTTTTTGTAAATTCTTTGTGTCGCAGAACGCAAGTTGTTTGTAGCGGAAAGCCCGACCCGCCGAAAATGAATGATTGAAAATAAATTAAAAAAAATGAGAGTAGCAGTAGTAGGAGCAACAGGTTTGGTAGGCACAATGATGTTGAAAGTTTTGGAAGAGCGTAATTTTCCGGTACAGGAATTAATTCCGGTAGCGTCCGAAAAATCAATCGGAAAAGAAATTACGTTTAAAAACAAAAAATATAAAATTGTAAGCGCTGCCGATGCTATTGCAAAAAAACCGCACATCGCTTTATTTTCTGCGGGAGGTTCTACTTCGCTTGAGCTTGCCCCGAAATTTGCAGCGGCCGGTGTTATTGTAATTGATAACTCATCTGCCTGGCGCATGAACCCCGCTAATAAATTGGTGGTCCCCGAAATAAACGCACACACATTAACCCCGGCCGATAAAGTTATTGCAAACCCCAATTGTTCTACCATACAAATGGTGGTGGCATTAAATCCGCTGCACAAAAAATATAAAATTAAAAGGGTGGTGGTAAGCACGTATCAGTCGGTTACAGGTACCGGAGTAAAGGCAGTTGAGCAATTACAAAACGAGCGTAAAGGAATTGTTGGTGCGATGGCTTACAAATACCCGATTGATTTAAATGTGATCCCGCAAATAGATGTTTTTTTAGACAACGGTTACACCAAGGAAGAAATGAAAATGGTAAACGAAACTAAAAAAATTATGGGTGATGATTCTATTTTGGTTACGGCAACAACGGTGCGTATCCCGGTAATGGGCGGACATAGTGAGGCGGTGAATATTGAATTTGAAAACGAATTTGATTTGGCGGAAGTAAGAAAAATAATGGCTTCAACACTAGGTATTATTTTGCAGGACGACCCGACAAATCAGGTTTATCCCATGCCCCTGAATTCGCATAACCGCGACGAGGTTTTTGTAGGCCGCATCAGGCGTGATGAATCCCAACCCAAAACATTGAATATGTGGATTGTAGCAGATAATTTGCGAAAAGGTGCTGCAACCAATGCCGTACAAATAGCCGAATACTTGCTTAAAAACAAATTAGTTTAGGAAAACGGCCTTTTTGCCCCAGATTTCGCATATTACCCGGGTTAAAATGAAAAAATTATCTGTGAAAACCCGCGTAATCTGTGGCCCACATTTTTTAAGCATTTTCCCGCAAAATCGTATCATTTAGCGGCAGTATTTCTTGTTAATAACCTGTTTAAAGTACCTGTAGCCCTGTTTAAAAACCGTAAATCCCTCCAAAACCTGTGTTGGTATATGGTAAAGAAATCAACAATTTGTTAGAAAAAGCCCCCTAAAAGTTTTTTTTGTATTGTTTTTTTTCTAATTTCGTAACCTCTTGTTTTAAAGCAAGAGATATTTTAATTATTTAAAAACAAACAAATGAAGAAAATTTATACACTTCTATTGGCTGTAACCTTAGGTTCTGCCGGGCTTATGAAAGCTCAACAAGATCCTCAGTTTACACAATTTATGTACTGCAAACAAGCGTATAACCCCGCTGTAGTTGGTACTGATGGTTCAATTTGTTTTAATGCCTTATACCGCCAACAGTGGGTAAGTTTTCCGGGCGCTCCGAAGACCGGCCTTTTCGGTTTCAATATGCCTTTAGATGTATTGGGTGGCATGGGTGTAGGTTTTTATTTTGCTAATGACCAGTTAGGTTTTATGGCCAGCAACTCGGCTCGTTTACAAGCGGCTAAACATTTTATTTTCTCGAATGGTGGTATTTTATCAGCCGGTTTAGATGCAGGTATTTTCCAGCAAAAAATCAATGGTACTTTTATTGCGCCTCAAACTTTAAATGACCCGGCTATTCCAAGTAATCAAGGTAGTTTTCCTGCAACAAATGCTCCGGCTTTAAATAAATTAGTTCCGGATTTTGGTTTCGGATTGTATTTTACCGTTCCGAACACTATGTATGTTGGTCTTTCAACAAGCCACGTATCTGCGGCTACTCTTAAAGGCGATCAAAAAGGTTCTTCCGGCAACAGTGTTGGATATAATCTGACTTTCGATGTAGCCCGTCACTATTATATTATAGCTGGTTACCACTTCAAATTTTCAGGCGGAGACCATATTGTAACTCCGAACATCAAAATTAAAACCGATGCGGCTACTACTCAGGTAGATTTTAACCTTACTTATATGTTACAACACCAATTCTGGATTGGTGCTACTTACCGTTTACAAGACGCTATCGCGCCAATGTTAGGTATTCAGGATGTTTTGGTTAAAGGCCTTAAAATAGGGTATTCTTACGATGTTACATTATCTAAAATTAAAGGTTATAGCTCTGGTACTCATGAAATTATGTTAGGATATTGCTTAAAACCAAAGCCTGCTGCTAAGGTTCAAAGTCACTGGAACGTAAGGTATTTCGAGGATTAATTAAAAAATTGAAACCTTTTTTTAGAACTTGCGTTAAAGCATCTTACAACCTTTTCAAAAACAGCTAAAAAGGCTTGTAACATAAAAAGAAAAAGTATGAAAAAACTCTTGGTATTGGCTACGTTTGTTGCAGTGGTTACAGGATGTAACAATTATACAGGCGAATTAGTAGGAGTAAAAGGCCGTGATCAGTGGTATCAACCCGACCCTTTCGGAATGCTATATATTCCACTCGGATCTTACCACATGGGACCCAGCGATGAAGAAGCCACTATGGCTCATACCGCCCGCTCTAAGATGGTTTCCGTTCAGTCTTTCTATATTGACGAAACTGAAATCTCCAATAACGAGTACCGTCAGTTTGTTTACTGGGTACGTGATTCTATAGCCCGCGTTTTATTGGCAAACGGTGGTAACGCCGATGCCCAGGAATACCAAATACCTCAGGATGAGTGGTTATCTATGAGTCCTATATACAGGCAAGACCCTAACTTAAAAGAGTTCTATATTAACTGGGGTAAAAAAATCAAGTGGGATTCCGAAGATGACGATTACCGCTTAGACTTACAGCCACTTTACTTACCTGTTGAAGAACGTTACTATAATCGTAAAGAAATAGATACCCGTAAATTAAATTATGAGTACTATCGTATAGACATCCGTTTGGCTGCTGCAAAAAGCAATCGTTTCTTACCGCAAAAATCACCCGACAACGCAACTGCCGAGTGGAAAAAAGCAGAGTACTTGAATGGTGTTACTCTTAATGATGGTGGTACTGATAAATTAGGTACAATGACTTCTCCTGTGCAGGCTCCCGGAAAAGACCCTAAAACTTTAGGACAATACGAAGTGGAAGATCAGATTGCCGTTAACCAAGGCAACTATGTCCCCCGTCAACGCGCAGGTGTTGACCGTAGCGTATTTGTCGTAAAAGATGTTATCAATTGCTATCCGGATACTTTAGCTTGGGTACATGATTTCACTTATTCATTTAATGAGCCAATGACCAATATGTACTTCTGGCATCCGGCTTATGACGAATATCCAGTAGTTGGTATAAGTTGGAAACAGGCCCGCGCTTTCTGCGTATGGCGTACAAACTTATTGAACGAATTTTTAATCGGTCAATGGCAGTCTATCGTTAACGATTTCCGTTTACCAACAGAATCTGAATGGGAATACGCCGCCCGTGGTGGTAATGATCTTTCTCCATACCCTTGGGGCGGCCCTTATATCCGTAATGCGCGTGGTTGCTTCTTGGGAAACTTTAAACCAATCCGTGGTTCTTATATTGACGATGGTGGTTTCCATACTGTACATATTTTCTCATACAACCCGAATGATTACGGATTGTATAACATGGCGGGTAACGTATCTGAGTGGACACGTAACGCTTATGATGAATCTGCTTATGACTTTGAACATGATCTGAACCCGGATTATGAATATGAGGCGCAGGATAAAGAAGCTAATGTATTAAAACGTAAAGTACTCCGCGGTGGATCCTGGAAAGATGTAGGTTACTACCTTCAAACAAGTACCCGTACTTACGAATATCAGGATACAGCAAAATGTTATGCCGGTTTCCGTTGTGTGATGACCTATCTGGGTCGTAACAAAGGTGACGAAATCTAGCAAACAAAAACAAACAAACAAAACATCATCACTAACTAACAAAAACAAAAACAGCTATGAGCAGTAAATTAGCGAAAATCGGGGGTTATAAGAAGATGCTACACATTGTGGCGTCAGGGGGAGCATCGATCGTAATTGTGGGTGCCTTATTTAAAATCATGCACTGGCCCGGGTCAGGACCTATGTTGATTACAGGATTATTAACTGAAGCCTTGATATTTGCGCTTTATGCGTTTGATATACCACACGAAGAGTGGGATTGGTCATTAGCTTATCCTGAGTTAGTAAATATGGGAGGTCATCATGAAGAAGGTGCCGATGACCATCTTACTGCTACACAAAAATTAGATAACATGCTTGAACAGGCAAAAATCGGCCCTGAGTTGATCGAAAGCCTTGGCAACAGCATGCGTTCTTTAAGCGATAACGCAAATAAAATTGCAGACATGTCTAACGCGCACGCAGCTACCAATGAGTATGTTGACAGCGTTAAAAATGCTGCTAAAAATGTAAATACATTATCAGATTCTTATTCTAAAGCAGCTGAATCGTTAACTAATTTAGCAATGACTAAAGATGACAGCGCTAACTTTGGTGACCAGTTAGGAAAAGTTTCTAAAAACCTTTCTTCGCTTAACGCTTCGTTCGAATTGCAATTACAAAACAGCGATGAGCATTTAAAAGCTACTTCTAAATTCTACGATAGCCTTGGTGATATGATGAAGAACCTGCACGATTCTGTGGATGATACTGCGAAGTATAAAACACAAATTGCGTCTTTATCGACCAATTTATCGGCGCTTAACGGTATTTATGGCAACATGCTGAGTGCCATGAACTATAAGCAGTAATTAAAATTATTTAAAGGAAAGAAGGGCTTTGTTTTTCTTTCCTTTATTTTAAAATAAGAATTTAATCATTTAAAAGAATTTACAATGGCAGGTGGAAAAGAAACCCCCAGGCAGAAGATGATAGGTATGATGTACTTGGTACTCACCGCACTTCTTGCTATGAATGTATCGAAAGATATTTTAAAAGCGTTCGTAACTGTAAACGAAAGTTTAGAACGTACCAATAAAAACTTTAGTGATAATACCATTAAGGTAATGAAGTCTTTTGAAGATGCAAAAGCTTCTAACCCCAGCGCGGCCCCTTATTATACAAAAGCAGTTGAAGCAAAAAAATTAACCGGCGATTTATATGAGCACATGGAGAAATTGAAACACGAATTAATTAAAGGTGTTTTTCCGGAAGGCGGCGATACTACAAGATTGCGTTTTGTGGATGCAAAAGACAACTATGATATTCCGACTCACCATTTGATCGGAGATAATGAAAGCACACCCATTAAAGGTGAATTTACTGCTTCTGATTTAAGGGATCGTGTACAGAATGTACATGATAAACTTATTAAGATGGTGCAGGATATGCAGAAGGATAAAAAAACAGTTTTATTAAAAGATGACTACGACGCGCTTTTAAAAAAAATCGAAACGTTTAAACCGGATGCTTTGGGCGAAACAGAAGATGGAAATCCCATCTCCTGGGAGGTATTAAACTTCTATCACTTACCGTTAGCGGGTGTTATTACCAATATCTCTAAAATGCAGGCCGATTTAAAAAATATCGAAGCAGAGATTATTTCTCAGCTTTCCGGTGCATCGGGTAAAGTATCTATTAAATTTAACCAGCTTTCTGCAAAAGTAGTTGCGCCTAAAGGATATATCATGGCTGGCGAACCTTATAAAGCAGATATATTTTTAGCTGCTTCATCTACCGATTTTAAAGATGAAAATATGCAGGTATTAATTGGTGCCCAATTTGATACCATCACCAAAAAATTGATTAATGAAGGTAAAGCAATTCCTCTTGCAGGCGGAATGGGTAAACTGGAAGAGAGTAACGGTGTGGGTAACCACGAATTTAACGGTGTAATTAAATTTAAAAAGCCAACTGGTGAGTACGATTATTATCCTTTTAGCGGAGATTACACAGTAGCGGCTCCTTCTTGTGCTGTATCTCCCGATAAAATGAACGTATTTTACATTGGTGTGGATAACCCAATTACAGTTTCTGCAGCAGGTGTTGCACCCGGTGACCTTGTTGTAAGTGGAAGCGGTGGTGGAATAACCATTAAGCCTTCGGGTGCCGGTAAATATATCGTACGTGGTAGTTCAGAAGCTAAAGACGCTAAAATCATGGTGTCTGCAAAAACTAAAGACGGAGTTAAAGCTCAGGGCCCTGCTCAGATTTTCCGTGTAAAACGTATTCCTGATCCTGTTGCCGCCATAGGTGGTAAAAAAGGTACATCAGAAATTCGCCGTGTAGATGTTGCAGGTATTGGTGCGGTAGCTGCTAAACTAGAAGGATTTGACTTTGAAGCAAACTTCATTGTAACTTCTTTCGAATTCACCGCTATTGTAAAAGGACAACCTGTAAGTTATACAGGAAATGGCCCAAGTATGACTTCTGATATGAAGGCAGCTCTTGGTAAAGTGGCAACCGGAAGTAAAATCTTTATCGATAACGTTAAGGCTAAAGGCCCGGACGGTTCTTTAAGGAATATACCCGGTGTAACTTTAAAAGTTAAAGGATAATAAAAACAAACAATATGAAGCGTATATCGTTAATAGCATCGTTTTTACTGATTTTATCGGTAAACATGTTAGCGCAGGTAGGGACTGTTTTTCAGCCCGGCGATTACAGGGATGGGATTTATACCAAGGAAAACTCTGTAAACCGCCGCATCATTCCTTACACATACCTGCGTGAGGGAGATCTAATGTGGGAAAGAAGGATATGGCGCGAAATTGATTTACGCGAAAAAATTAACCACCAGCTTTATTACCCTACTGAAGAAGTTAATGGAAGAAGTTCTTTACTTCAGGTTATTAAAAGAGCTATTTTTAAGAATGAAATCATCGCCTTTCAGGATGAAGAGTTCTTGGTACCTCTTGAGCCTGCGAAAGTAAAAGAGAAACTGGTAAAATGCGACAGTAATGAAAACCGTGACGTGGACGTTAACACCGGTGAGGAGATTGTAACCAAAGTATGGCGTTGCGACTCTGTAGGTATTTACGAAAGGGTTACTAAGTTTCAGCTTAAAGAAGATTGGTTTTTTGACAAACAAAAATCAGTACTTGAGTGCCGCATTTTAGGAATTTGCCCCATGGAATACGTGGAAGATAAAGACCTTTACAAGCCTTTATTCTGGGTGTATTTTCCCCAGTGCCGAGGTGTTTTTGCCACTAATGAAGTTTTTAATGCAAAGAACGATGCTGAGCGCCGTACCTTTGAAGATATCTTCTGGAAAAGGCAATTTAACAGTACATCTATTAAAGAAAGCAACGTGTACGACAGGTATATTAACCAATATGCGCGTGGTATAGATGCACTTCTTGAATCAGACAGGATTAAGAATGATATCTTTCAGTTTGAGCATGATTTGTGGCATTTCTAAAAAATAAACTCGTTAAAAGCCCTGTTTATCGGGGCTTTTACATTTTCAAGTGAATAATAAGCTAAAGCAATACATATCCTGTTTCTTATTGCTTGTATTGGGCTTTACCAGCCTCCCTGCTCCCTTATTACATAAGGTCTTTGCCAATCACACTGATGCCGAAGAAAACCACTGCCATTATTACCACAAAGCTTTAGGCACACATGTAGAAGAGCAGCAAGACCATTGCGAAATCTTTAAAGCAAATACTCCGCTTTATGATGCCATAAAGATTTATCACGATTTTACTTCTTTTGCTATTGTTGTTTCTGAATATAAAATTCCGGAAATTTCAATTGCGTCTTTTTCTACTCCTCTTAATCTTCCTGCACGGGCACCTCCTGTAGCGTAATTTTTTACCAAAGTTTTTTCTTAATGAAACATGTATTACTAATTGTGGCAGTACTTGCCGCATTTCATATAAAGGCACAGACCTCTCTGGGGGGAACAGTGCTCAACAAACAAAGCAAAGAACCTTTGCCCGGTGCAGTTATTTATTTTCCGGATTTGAAAACCGGGGTGAGTTCAAATATTGATGGTAAGTACGAAGTAAAAAACTTGCCGAAAATAAAAACTCTGATGCAGGTAAAAATGCTGGGCTTTAAGACACTTGTAAAAGTTGTCGATCTCGCTGTTATGCAATCGCTCAATATAGAAATGGAGGAATCGGCCGTTGAAGCTGAAGAAATAGTGGTTACAGGAACTTCGCACTCAACCGAAATAAAAAGAAACCCTGTGCCAATGGCTTTAATCGACCAAAAATTTTTAATGCAGACAGGCGCCACAAATATTATTGACGCCATGATAAAAACCCCGGGCATCAGCGCATTGTCTTCCGGTCCGAATATATCCAAGCCTTATATACGCGGACTTGGATATAACCGCGTTTTAACCTTATTTGATGGTGTGCGGCAGGACGGGCAACAATGGGGCGATGAACATGGTATCGAAGTTGACCAGTTTTTGGTTGACCGTATTGAAGTAATAAAGGGGCCTGCCAGTTTAATATACGGTAGCGACGCGCTTGCTGGCGTAGTTAATTTACTTCCGGCGAATCCTGTAACCGAAGGAAGTATTAAAGGTGCGTTCCTGTCAAATTACCAAACCAATAATAAACAAATTGCTAATTCATTTGCCCTCGCCGGAAATACCAACGGCTTTGTTTGGGGAATGAGGGCAAGCCATAAGCAGGCAGCCGATTATCAGAATAAATACGATGGAAGAGTGTACGGTACCAAGTATAGGGAAAGTGACGCGAATATTTTTTTAGGATTAAATAAATCCTGGGGATACTCGCACCTTAATTTTACTTTGTATGATAACCAGCAGGAGGTACCCGATGGAAGCCGCGACTCTACCACCCGTAAATTTACCAAACAAATAACCGAAGCGGATACAGTACGCCCGATTGTGAGCGAAACTGATTTAAGTTCCTATAAAATTGCAGTGATTCATCAGCGTGTCCAACACTACCGGGTATATTCCGACAATAGTTTTATTTTAGGTCAAAGTAAATTGGGATTGAAATTGGGTTTGCAGCAAAGTCACCGGAGGGAATTTGCCCACCCGCAAAACGCGGATGTTGCGGGATTGAATTTATTTCTCAACACATTTACTTACGATGTAAAATATTATTTACCCGAAATAAAAGGCTTCGGGATTACATTGGGAGTAAACGGAATGTTTCAGCAAAATAAAAATACAGGGGCAACCGAATTCGTTATTCCCGATTACAAATCCCTGGATGCAGGGCCTTTTGTTTTTGTAAAAAAATCATTCGGAAAACTGGATTTTGCAGCAGGAATGAGATACGACGTTCGTTCTTTTCAAAGTGATTCGATGTTTACAAAACTGAATTCTTCAACAGGTTTTAATATGCAGACATCCGCAAATCCGAACGATACAACAGTGATAAAACAGTTCGGGTACTATAAACACACTTTTTCGGGAATGAGCGGAAGTGTAGGAGCTACTTATAATATCAATGATAATATTTCTTTAAAAGCAAATATAGCCCGGGGTTATCGTTCGCCGAATATCGCGGAAATTTCGGCAAAAGGCGTTCACCCGGGAACCGGTTTTGAGCAATTAGGCAATGCAAATTTTAAACCGGAATTTAATTTGCAGGAAGATATCGGCGTTTTTTTCGGAAGTGAACATATTTCCGGGAGTATCGAGGTTTTTAATAATGTGATCACGAATTATATTTATAATGAAAAATTAAAAAGCTTTTCCGGAAAGGATTCCGTATATATCCAAAATGGAAACCCGTACCCGGTTTTTAAATTCAAACAAACGGTAGCGCAATTATATGGCGGAGAGTTCAGTTTTGATATTCACCCGCACCCCTTAGACTGGCTTCACTTTGAAAACAGCGCTTCATTAATTTATGCAGCAAACCTTGGTGGTAGCGGTGCAATTATAACTGACAGTACAAAATACCTGCCTTACATTCCGCCCTTTCATACCAACTCTGAACTGAGAGCCGATTTTAAAAAGAAGTTGGGGTGTTTTTCTTCCGTGTATGTAAAAGTAGGCATGCAATATTATGCGGCGCAGAACCGGGCCTTTCTCGCTTACGGCACTGAAACAAAGACCCCGGGCTATACCTTGTTTGATGCGGGATTGGGAATGAATATTGTTACGAAAAAACGTGCTGTAAATACATCTGTGGAACGTGTAATTTGCTCATTCTATATCAGTATTTCTAATCTTACCGATGTTGCTTACCAGTCGAATATGAGCCGTTTAAAGTACTTTGATAATTACCCCAATAATTATACGGGCAGAAGCGGTATTTATAGTATGGGGCGTAATATCAGTTTTAAACTGGTAATTCCGATTGACGCGGTTACAAAAAAATAAAGAGATTGAGTCGATATTTTTAGTTAGCGAACGATACTGATTTTTTTGGTTAAAGTCCCTTCTGCGGTTTTTAGCCTGACAAAATAAATTCCCTCGTTTAAATTACTAATGTCGATTTCTTCGCTATTCTTTATTACTTCTGTTTTTACGCTGTTGCCAAGCATATCCGTTATTTCAAAACTTAAAAGGTTGCCGGTGTAGTTTACTTTAAAAGAAGAACTTGCCGGATTAGGAAAAACAGAAAAATCCCGGGATAAATTAATTTCATTTATTTCGGTTATAATATTAAGAGTTACCAGTGGCACAAAAATATTTATGCCGGTTGGAATAGTATCTGCCGGATATGAATAAGCCTGCTTAATCTGCAATTTTCCGGAACTTTCAATATAAGGAAAAGCTTGTGGTTGAAATTCGTAAGCGCTGTTGTTTGTCGGGTGATTGGGCCCGTCACAAAAAAAAGAAATCCGGTACGTTTTTCCCGGAATCAAAGTATAAGAAATAGGAACAGTTATACTGCCTCCATAAATATTGTGCACTGTGTCATTATTAGAAGCCAATAGCAAAGAGGATGAGCTGTCATATATTCTCGCATCCACATAAGCAACGCCTCCGGTTCCGCAATAAAAACCACCAAGGGTCATTGATTGAATCTGAATAGCTGAAGAAGATAAAACTTTACAGTCTACTCCCCTTGTTTCATTAAAACTTTGAGGTACACCGGTTACAGTTCCGGTTGTTCCGGTAGCAAGATTAATTTGCGCAAATAATACACTATTTAACAGCGTTAAAATAATTGCATAAAATATTCTGTTCATCATCATCGTTTTAAAGTTTAAATAAGCAGGTTTAACCGAAACTCAATTCAAATGTACTGTAAAATTATAAGTTACAGAGCCTGAACCGGGAATTGTTTTGTAAGTGGTAAGGCTTGTTTGATATCTGGTATATTTTAAGGGTATCCTCCGATTATTCACTGTTATATTGACTTAAAAACTGTAACTTTATCTCTCTTAAACGACCCATATAATTTGTTACGCTTTTTTAAAATATTAATGGCCCTGATGGTGTTAATCAGCCTTCTGATTTCCTGCGGGCCGGATAACACTCAAAAAGCAATTGCGTCTAAAGCCGATAGCCTTCTTATAAGCGTGGGCTGCGTGAAAACCGTAACACAATTAATTACCACAAATTTTTTGTTGCCCGGGCAAAAAAAGACACAATATAAAATGGAATATATTAAAGAAACATGGCCCGACACGATTACAAAAGTACAGGCCAACCGGCTTCTCGCGCTTGAAAACCTGGGCAGGGGATACGAAAAATTAGTTAGTATCAGTAGCGGGCTGCAGGTTCAATCCATTCAACAGTTAGAACAGTTAAAAAAACTTAATGATGAAATAAATTCAGGTGCATCGGGCAATGAAAATCTGGTACAATATCTTACCTTTGAGAGTAAATGTGCGGATACCCTTAATCGTGTGTTGGATACACTGGTTAAAAAATCGATCGAGTTGAGTTGTAAAAACCAATCGTTGTAAATTGAAAAAATATTTTTGCATAATATTTTTCTTTTGCGTAACAAAAATTATTGCGCAAACTGCTGTTGATGAGCAATTGGCACAGCAATTTTTTGAAATGCGCGAATATGACAAAGCCATTGTGTATTTTGAAAAATTGTATGCCAAAAATCAGGACATTTATTACCCGCAGTATTTTAAATGCCTGCTTGCCACTCATGATTTTAAAAAGGCGGAAAAAACAGTAAAAAAACAGCTGAAGAATTTACCCGATGTATTGGCGTTATATGTGGATTTGGGACAGGTGTTTGAAGCCGACAGTAACCGGGTAAAGGCAGCCGAACAATACAACAAAGCGATTAAAGAGTTAAATGGTGATGTTAACCAGGTATTGCAATTGGGAAAAGCATTTACCAATGTAAAAGAATATGATTACGCTTTAGAAACCTATAAAAAAGGACGCAGGCAAAACAATAAGAGTTACCCTTTCTTTTATGAATTAGCAGACGTTTACAAATCAAAAGGTGACCTGAAATCGATGATAAACGAATACCTTGATGCGATTGATTATCGCGAAACGGAATTATCTACTGTACAAATTTTATTGCAAAACAATCTTGGTTACGATGATGAAAAAGGAGGATTTAATAACCCCGTTTTAAAACAAGAATTGCAAAAACGATTGGCAAGTAATCCCGATAAAGGAATTTTTTGCGAATTTTTAATTTATATTTTACTCCAGCAAAAAGATTTCGAGGCAGCTTTTATACAGGCAAAAGCTTTGGATAAACGCAAGAAAGACGACGGATTCCGTTTAATGGAACTTGGGAAAATTTGTGTAAGCAACGAATCTTTTGATGTTGCCCAGCAATGTTTTGATTATGTTATTTCAAAAGGAAAGGAAAACTTTAATTACCAGCAGGCGTGTACGGAAGCAGCCAACGCGCAATTTGAAAAAATAATCAGGCAGCAAACTTATACACCGGGCGAACTGACGGAACTCGAACAAAAACTAAAAAATACAATTAAAGAATTTGGCTACAGCCAGTTTACCACATCGGTGGTACACAAACTTGCTTTGTTACAGGGTTTTTATTTAAACAAACCGGAAGAAGCGGTTACCATGCTAAACGAAGTAATCTTAAACCCCGGGATTGATAAAAATAAAATTGCCGAGCTGAAGCTGGATCTTGGTGATTTGCTTTTAATAACCGGGGATGTGTGGGAAGCTTCGCTGACGTACTCGCAGGTGGAAAAAGCTTTTAAATTTGAACCAATTGGACAGGAAGCAAAATTCAGGAATGCAAAGGTGGCTTATTACATGGGTGATTTTACCTGGGCCAAATCGCAATTGGATGTTTTAAAAGGCGCAACCTCAAAGCTCATCGCGAACGATGCAATGGATTTATCATTGGTAATTTCTGACGCGATTGGTATCGATACAAATGCTGATCCTTTAAAAATGTTTGCTTCGGCTGATTTATTATTACTTCAGCACAAAACAAACGAAGCACTGGCCCGATTGGATTCTATAAATATTTTGTATGAGAAGCATTCTTTGGCCGATGATATTTATTTTAAAAAGGGACAAATATTTATGAAGCTCGGCAAATACAAAGAAGCCATTGACGCTTACCAACGGGTAGTAGATGTTTATGGCGATGAAATTTACGGAGATGATGCCATGTTCCGGTTAGCTGAGATCTACCAGTTTAAATTGCAGGATCTGGAAAAA
Source organism: Bacteroidia bacterium (assembly GCA_035569635.1). Lineage (GTDB taxonomy): Bacteria > Bacteroidota > Bacteroidia > B-17B0 > Aurantibacillaceae > PALSA-968. The sequence continues at coordinate 21,242 of DATMMV010000013.1, forward strand.
GCTAAAGCGTTGTATCAGGAGTTTTTATCTAAATACCCTGCGAGCGTATTTACTATTGAAGCACGTAAACGCTTTCGTAAATTGCGGGGTGACGTGGTGAATTAGAAATCGAAGTGTAAGGGGGAAAAATAAAATATATGACAACAAAAAGAAAAAATTTATCGGCAACAGAAGGAAGTAAAACCCCTTCGGCAAAAGAAATGCGGATTGCTATTGTATATGCCGGGTGGAATTTGGAAATCACTAAGGCTTTATACGAGAGTGCTTATAAAACGCTGGTAAAGCACGGAGCTGATAAAGATAAAATTGTAGTTCATGAAGTGCCGGGAAGTTTTGAATTAACTCTTGGTGCGCAGTTACTCGCCGAAAAACAATATGTAGACGCGGTTATATGCATTGGTTGCGTTATTAAAGGAGAAACACCGCATTTTGATTTTATAAGTAATGCAATTGCAAATGGCGTTACGCAACTGAATATTAAATATAATAAACCTGTAATTTTTGGTGTACTTACAACAAATAATTTAAAGCAGGCAAAAGAACGGGCAGGAGGAAAGCACGGTAATAAAGGCGATGAAGCCGCTATTACGGCTATAAAAATGCTTTCTTTAAAACGTAAACTGGCTTAACCTCTCTAATTAATATCCTGTTTATTTTCCAGTTTCTTAATCATACTTTCAACCGATGATTTATTAACGGGGTCCGGAGCTAATGGCAATGCAAGCTTAGCCTGTGCTAAGGCATTTTTAAAATCAGCGTTTGCCGAATATCCTCTTGCTAATCCTACGTGCGTGGTAAATTGATTGGGATTCTTTTTTGCATTGAGCTTAAATATTTCCAGGGCATTTGCCGGTTTTTTTAAGGTAATTAATCTTTTTGCATATTGGTGTAAATCAGTCATGCTTCCCATTGGCAAAGCTTCTTTCATTAATGAATCTGCCTGTTTTCCTTTTCCGAGTTTATCCAACAACAATGCTTTTGTACTGTAAGTCTGAAAATTTTTTTGTTGCAGCATCGCCATGTCCGCCCAGGTTGATGCCTCTTCAGGATTTACATCGTTTTGCAGGCAAAATTGTGCGGCCTGGTTCCATGTTTCCCAGGTAAACCCTTTTTCTCCTCTCAATTCATCCCTGAATGAAGCTATTTGAGTTTTATTTAAATCAACCTCTACTTTAAAAGGCACCGATAATTTTTCCCATTGCATTACAATCACAGCCGAAGTGTTTGTTTGTTCGGTAAATTCGTATTTTAACCACTCAACACTTTTGTCCAAAGTTGTCGGTTTTACTTTTACGCGAAGCGCATCTTCATTTTCGTTGTAAAAATAATTTCCCCACGAAGTATAATTTTTAGAGAATATAACAATGCATTCTTTCGGGTCGTAAGCAATAAAGAAACCGTATTTACCCGCCGGCAAATCTTTACCTTCAATCTTTACGTCTGTAGAAAACTCGATAGTTGTATTTTCATTAGCTCCTGCCCTCCAGGGTGCTGATTTAGAAGTTCCGTATTCTGAACTTTTGTCAACAAACCCTGTATAGACTACGGGTGTGCCATATATTTTTCCTTCACGCCCTTTTACGCCAGGCCTGTTATATTGTATAGTTACATCTGTAATTCCGATTCGTTCTCCGACCCAGGCTTTTTTGTTTCCACCATTTGGGACAGATTTTAACTGAGCAAAAGTTGCCGTTGCAATTAATACAGCTAAACCGGTTATGAATGTGTTAACTTTTTTCATGTGTTGTATTTTACACAAAGCTATTGTCTCCTTTTTGGCTTATCATCCCTCCTAAAGGGGGATTTTGTAGCTACGTTAATTTTTGACTGAGAGTTTAAAGAATATTCGTAATTTCAAAACTCAATTGAAACACTCTATGAAGCGACTTGTTTTTTTTATTGCAACCATAAAATTATTTTCGGTACCGGCTCAGACTTCGGGTACAATGAATTCATCCGACATACTGCAGTCGCTTGAAAAACTCAATACTCTTGGTTCGGTACTTTATATAGCTGCTCACCCGGATGATGAAAATACACGCCTTCTTGCATATATGTCACGCGAACGTAATTTGCGCACGGGGTATCTTTCTATTACACGCGGTGATGGCGGACAAAATTTAATTGGTAAAGAACAAGGCGAAGCACTTGGATTGATACGTACGCAAGAATTATTGGCAGCGCGCAGAATCGACGGAGCCGAACAATTTTTTACCCGGGCTAATGATTTTGGTTATTCAAAAAATCCGGAAGAGACTTTTTCTTTCTGGAATAAGGACAGTGTATTGGCGGACGTTGTTTGGGCAATACGAAATTTTAAACCTGATGTAATTATTTGCCGTTTCCCAACTACCGGAGAAGGAGGGCACGGCCACCATACAGCTTCTGCCATTCTTGCTTTAGAAGCATTTGATGCCGCTGCCGATCCGAAACGTTTCTCAAATCAACTTGCTTACACGGAAGTTTGGCAGGCGCGAAGAATTTTTTGGAATACATTTAATTTTGGAGGTACAAATACCACTTCTCCAAACCAATTACAAATAGACGCGGGAGTTTATAACCCATTATTGGGAAAGAGTTATGGAGAGATTGCCGCCGAAAGTCGCTCTATGCATAAAAGCCAGGGCTTTGGTTCGGGAAAAGCACGCGGACAAATCATCGAATATTTTAAATTACTGAAAGGAGATAGCGTAAAAAAGGATTTGTTTGAAGGAATTGACCAAGGCTTTAAAAGATTCCCGGCCTTTGTAAAAATACAATCCGTCCTTGATGATTGCATAAAAAAGTACGATGTTGCTTCTCCTCAAAAATCTGTTTCAACGCTTATAACAGTTTATAAACAATTGCTGCAGATAGATGAAGCGGATGCGAATATCAGGTATTGGAAAAAACAAAAAATGAAAGAAACTGAAGTTTTGATTCTTTCCTGTTCCGGTTTGTGGATGGAAGCTTACGCGGGGGATTATTCGGCAGTGCCCGGGAATGATGTAAGTACTACAGTGCAAATTATCAGTCGCATGAGCGGCGAAGTTAAATTGAATAAGTTGTCTTTTTTAAATCAAACGGATACAATTCCCGCATTAAATTTAAAGATGAATGAACTCTATACTTTCCGCCATAAAGAAAAGTTAAGCGCAACGGCACCTTTCTCTAACCCGTATTGGTTAAACGAAGAACATAGTGAGGGAGCTTATTCGGTAAAAAATGATTTATTGATTGATAAACCCGAAAACGACCCTTTTGCAAAAGTTCTTTTCGAATTAAGTGTTCAGGATTTGATTTTAAAAATAGAACGCCCTCTGGTTTATAAATATACCGATCCGGTAAAAGGAGAAGTGTACCGCCCCTTCGAAATTTTACCACCCGCAACTGTGAATAGTAACGATAAAGTAATTGTATTTACCTCGGCTATCCCTAAAAAAATACAATTTGCAATAAAAGCAAACAGCAATAATGTAACAGGTTCCTTGCAGTTAAATACACCCGAAGGGTGGGCTGTAACAGTTGATAAGCCCGATTTTAATTTAATTGCAAAAAACGACGAAGCATTAATAGATGTGGTGATTACTCCCGGTAAAAACGCGGCGAATATATCGCTGCAACCCAAATTGAAAATACAAAGTGAATTTTATGAGAAAAGTATTAAGCGTATAGAATATGATCACATTCCTTACCAATTTATATTAAGTAAAGCAGAAGTAAAACTGGTAAACATAGATTTAAAAATAAAAAATGTTCAAATTGCCTATATCCCTGGTGCAGGGGATGATGTTCCTGCCTGTTTAAAGCAAGTGGGGTATGATGTTACAATACTCAACGATGAATTATTGGTTAAAGAAGATTTATCCAAATATCAGGCTATTGTTACGGGGGTTCGTGCTTATAACACGAATGAATGCTTGCAGGTGCATTACAACAAATTAATGCAATATGTAAAGAACGGTGGTAATTTAATCGTGCAATATAATACGAATAATCGCATTGGCCCTGTAGGAACAAAATTGGGACCTTATCCTTTTACTATTTCAAGAGACAGAGTTACGGATGAAAATGCCGAAATCACATTTGTAAATCCGCAGCATCCGATTTTAAATTCACCGAATAAAATCACAAATGAGGATTTTAAAAATTGGGTACAGGAAAGAGGAATTTATTTTGCGTCTGAGCCTGATAAAAATTATGAAAGCATTTTTTCTATCAATGATGCAGGTGAGAAACCACTTACCGGAAGCCTCATTACAGCGAAGTACGGAAAAGGCAATTTTGTTTACACAGGCCTTGCATTTTTCCGCGAGTTACCTGCCGGTGTTGTAGGTGCCTATCGGTTGTTCGTGAATTTGCTCAGCATCCCGCAAAATAAATAAGATGAAGAACGAAGATCCACCCATATTAAAAACCTGGAATAACCTTTATGCGTTAGTCGTTGCTGTTTTATTTATAGCAATAATGCTTCTGTATTTTTTTACCGAATATTTTAAATGAGTTTAACCGATTGGGCAGTACTTATAATTACTTTGTTTTCCATTGTACTGTATGGTATGTGGAAGAGTCGCGGCGCAAAAAACATTTCGGGTTTTTTACTGGCAGATAAACAACTCCCCTGGTATCATGTAGGTTTATCGGTAATGGCAACGCAGGCAAGCGCAATTACTTTTCTTTCGGCCCCCGGACAGGCGTATACAGATGGGCTCAGGTTTGTCCAATTTTACTTCGGGTTACCATTGGCTATGGTGGTACTTTGCATCACTTTCGTTCCGATGTTTCGTAAACTTAATGTATATACAGCGTACGAATTTCTTGAAAAGCGTTTCGATAAAAAAACCCGCTTGTTAACCGCTTTTCTTTTTTTATTGCAAAGAGGGCTTTCTACCGGAATTACAATTTACGCGCCGGCAATAATCCTCTCTACTATTTTACAGGTTGATATAACCTATACAATTATATTTAACGGTGCAATTGTGATTTTATATACGGTATATGGCGGAGCCAGGGCAGTTTCTTATACGCAAATGCTGCAAATGGCTATAATTTTTACCGGATTGTTTTTGGCGGCTTATATGGTAGTGCATCTTTTGCCCGAAAATGTTGGTTTTATTAATGCCTTGCAGATTGCGGGAAAAATGGATAAACTCAATGCAATTGATACACATTTTGATATTAATAGCCGCTATAATATCTGGTCGGGAATTATCGGCGGATTTTTTCTTCAACTCTCTTATTTCGGCACGGATCAGTCGCAGGTAGGGCGTTACTTAACCGGAAGTTCAGTTGCACAAAGCAGGTTGGGGCTTATTATGAATGGCCTTGTGAAAATACCAATGCAATTTTTAATTCTTTTAATAGGGGTATTGGTATTTACATTCTATCAATATCATCAGCCACCGGTATTTTTTAATTCGGCAGAAGTTGCAAGGATAGAAAAAAGTATTTACAAAAGTGAGTATAAAGAAATTGAAAATCGTTATAAAATTATGCATGAGCAAAAGCAAAAATTAGTAACAGAACTTGCTTTGGCTTTACATGAAAATAATAAAGAGCAAACAAAAATCACACAGACTAATCTTCGGGAAAAAAATAAGGAAGATAATCTCATTCGTGCCGAAGTAATGAAATTGATTGAAAAGAATAATCCGAAAGCGCAAACTAATGACGGAAATTATATTTTTCTGCACTTTGTTACTCACCAGTTGCCGGTAGGAGTTGTGGGCTTATTAATTGCGATTATTTTTCTTGCTTCTATGGGCTCAACAGCCAGCGGACTTAATTCATTGGCATCTGCAACGGTTGTTGATTTTTACAAACGCATTTTTAATAAGGAAGGCAGCGATAAAAATTATTTAAATGCTTCTCGCTGGGCGACCTTTATCTGGGGAGTGTTTTGTATTATAGTGGCTTTGTATGCGGGAAAACTTGGCAATTTAATTGAGGTAGTAAACATTCTTGGTTCTTTATTTTACGGGACAATACTCGGAATTTTTTTAGTGGCTTTTTACATGAAGAAAATAAGCGGCCCGGTGGTTTTTATTGCAGCCATCATTACTGAAATCCTCGTTGTTATATTCTGGTTAAACGACTGGATGGCATTTTTATGGCTGAATGTGGCGGGATGTTTGTTACTGATGTTGTTAGCTGCTTTAATGCAGTTATGTATTCCCAAAAAGCAGGTTGAAACAGTGAAATAAAAAAAAGCCTTCCCTGTTTTGCAGAAAAGGCTTTAGTAGAATTGATTCTTATTTTATTTTTCCTTCTTTTTTGTTTTCGGCAATAAGTTTTTCGTTGATCTTCACATAATCGTCGTTCTGGTCTTCTTTTGCCGCGACAATTGCTTTCTCAGAAGTTTCGATAGAACCTTTGTAGTCTTTTTGCTTACTTAGAATTTTAGCTTTAAGTGTAATTGCCCAATATGCTTTCGGGTTTTGATCAATCGCTTTGTTTACCCATTCAAAAGCCTGGTTAAGATCTTTGTTGTTTTCGTAGTAATAACTTGCAGATTGGTAGTAAGGACGTTTATCCGAAGGAGCCATTACTGTTTCAATATTCTTCATCACCTTGGTATCAATATCCGTACTCAGTTTAACAGATACCCGTGTTTTTTCCCAAACCAATTCCAATGAACAGGTAGTTGGAGTAATATCTGCAAACTCCATGGTAAAAGTTTCTGTTTTAGTCAGCAATAATGTTGGTTTTACTTTTACGCGTAAAACTTCGTTTTCGGGTTTATAATTGGCAACATCACCTCCAAGGGTAACATCTTTATACAGCATAATTTCCCACTCGGTTTTGTTGGGGACGCTGTAAATACCATAAGTTCCTGCAACTACTAATTTTCCCTCTAAAGTTATGTCTTCTGTAAAAGTAATTTTGGTAGTTGCGTTAGCGCCTGTGCGCCATACTTTTCCGAAAGGAACAACGTCGCCAAAAATTACACGGCCTTTTATACTCGGGCGCGAATATTCTAAAGTTACTTCGCCGATACCAAAATTCTGTTTAATAGTTTGTAACGGACTCGGAGCGGGTACTTTCAGCGTTTGCGCGTTTATATTAAAAACGAATAGCAGTGCTGCGGCTGTTAAAGCAATAAGTTTTTTTATTTTAATCATGGGTTTAATTTTGGAGCAAATATAGCCTTATTAACGATATCAGGAAATAGACATAGTTTAAGAAAAATTAAGAAATTCTTACTCAAAATCGAAGTAGGGCAAAAGTTTTTGCAATAGTTCCCTGCTAAAACAGCTCGAACCCGTTAAATCTTCTTCTTTAATTTTTTTATTTCTTTTAAGCGCGAAAATACATTTAGTTCCTTCGTATTTTATGTAGGGATGATGAACCATAGTTTTAAAATCAACTGTGTTTATTTTCAATTTTAGAATTAGCACCGGGTTCACAGTTAAATTTCCCTTTATAGAATTAAACAAACTATCCGGAAAATTATACACTTCTTTCAGTTGTTCAACATTAGTAAAACCGCCTAACAAACTTTTATATTTTAAAATTCTTCGTGCATAACCCGTGCCAATGCCTTTGAGTTTTACCCAATCCGTGCTGTCGGCGCTGTTTATTTCAATAGTAATGTTTTGCGCTTTATTTTCTTTTTTTGCAGAAAAATTATTTTTTGAATTTGATGACTGTTCTTTCTTTTTAGTTCCTTCAATAATTATGTAAGGCTCAAGATGAGTAAAGAGTTCCTTATCCATACAATATAATTTTTCTAAATCAGCGGGCTTATAAAACTTTCCTCCTTTATTACGGTAATTTATCAACTGAAGAACGCATCTTTTTTCAAAGCCCAGTTCAAGTGCCTGCATCTCGCTTATGGTATTGGGATCGAAATGAAAAAGGGTAAGCTTTTTTTTCTGAGGAGCAGAAGATGTAGTGTTTGAGTAATTTCCTTTCGGAGATAAAATATCCTGAGTAAGTAATTTTGCAGATGCTTCATCCAACTCTACCATCACAACCGGAGAAGTTTTTGTTTGATAATGATAAACAACAAAATATTTTACCAAAACAGTAATGAAAAGAATGCTAATCAAAACAAACACCCCGTTTCTCTCCCTGCGGTTAAGCGTAAAGTATTTGGCAATGTAATTAAGCACGGTTTCCAGACTTCATTATATAGTATACCGGTATTCCCAGTGCCACAATGATAAGGCCGATTCCGGTATTAAGAGTTTTATTATAGACTAAATCGACGCAAACCAAAGTAGTAAGTAAAATATAAAGCGCAGGTACCAACGGATAACCCCAGGCTTTGTAAGGCCTTGGAGTCTCAGGTTCTTTTTTGCGTAACACAAAAATAGCGGTGATAGTCACAATGTAAAATAATAAAGAGGCAAAAGTAGAATATTCCAGCAAATCTCCATACGAGCCGCTCAAACAAAGTAAACATGCCCAAACAGCTTGTATTACCAAAGCATAACCCGGAACGCCGAACTTATTGGTTTCTTTAGCTCCTTTAAAAAATAAATCATCAACCGACATCGCCTGAAATAACCTGGCGCCTGCCATAATTAAACCATTGTTACAGCCAAAAGTAGAAATTACAATTAGCCCGGCCATTAAATACATGGCAGTATTACCGTTGAAAATAGTTGCCATTGCTGCTGCACCAACTCGGTCATGTGTGGCATTTTGTATTTCGTGTATGGGAAGTAAACACAAATAAGCTACGTTGGCAAGGCAGTAAATTACGGTTACAATAAAAGTACCCAACATTAATCCCATTGGAATATTTTTTTGAGGATTTTTTATTTCCGCTGCAATAAAGGTCACGTTGTTCCATGCATCGCTGCTGAATAATGAGCCAATCATGGCAACGCCCACGGCAATCCAAACCGCAATTCCGCTTAAGGGAATTGTTTTTCCATCAACGGTAAAAGAGGCGTTCCATGCATCTGTAAAATTTTCGCTGAAAATATTTCTTGAAAAACCGGCATACAAACCGATAATGATTAAACCGAAAAGTGCGATCAGTTTGGCAAAGGTAAATATGCGCTGAATAATTTTTCCGTTTTTGATGCCGCGCGCGTTTATAAAAGTTAAAAACGCTATGGAGATAATAGCCAATAATTGTGCGTAAGTAATTTTAAATTTTGAGATTTGTATAAAAATATTTCCTTCTTCAAACAAGGGAATAAAAACGCCGATGTATTTTGCAAAAGCAACTGCCACCGCTGCAATAACCCCTGTTTGTATTACTAAAAAAACAGTCCAGCCATACATAAACGCTATCAGGCTGCCAAAGGCTTTTTTAATATACACGTATTGTCCGCCCGCTTTAGGCATCATGCCCGCAAGCTCGCCGTAACTAAGTGCTGCGAATAAAGTAAGAACACCCGTTAATACCCAGCAAACCAAAAGCCATCCGCTGCTTCCAACGGTGCGTGCCATCTCTGAGGAAACAATAAAAATGCCCGAGCCAATCATAGAGCCCGAAACAATCAGCGTGGTATCTAATAAAGAAAGAGTAGGCTTTTGTCCGCTCATTATTTACAATGCTTATAGCGCGCGCAAGTTACTAAATGATCGTTAACCATGCCGGCTGCCTGCATATAAGCGTAACAAATAGTTGTGCCCACAAAAGTAAAACCAAGCTTCTTCAGGGCTTTACTCATCTCATCTGATTCCTTGCTGTTGGGCGGAATTTCTTTGCCGTTTTTTCTTTTATTTACTAATGTTTTTCCCTTGGTAAATTGCCAGATGTATTTGTCAAATGAACCATGTTCTTCCTGTACTTTAATAAAGGCTTTCGCGTTTTTTACAGTTCCTTCTACTTTTAGACGATTACGGATTATGCCTTCATCTTTCAAAAGTCTTTCTACCTGTTTTTGGCTGAATCTTGCTACTTTTTCCACATCAAAGTCCGCAAATGCTTTCCTGAAATTCTCACGGCGGTGTAAAATAGTTTTCCAACTGAGCCCGGCCTGAAAACAATCCAATACTAAAAATTCAAAATGTTTTTTATCATCATGTACAGGTGTACCCCATTCGTCGTCGTGGTATTTAATCATCAACGCGTCGTTGGCGGGCCAGGTGCAGGTTTTTATTTTTTCGGTACTCATAGTTCTATAAAAGTATTTTTAAAAGTGGGTTTCAGTTTTACAAAAGCGGCAATTTCTTTAAAAATGCGCTCGTAAGCTTTTTCATCCAATTGCGGGGTAAAGATATTTAAAATAGTATAGGCTTTCTCTTCTTTAAAAAAATCTTTATAAGCGATATTCAATTTTTGTAAATAATCATTTTCTATTTTCTGCTCATAACTGCGGTTTCGTTCGCGAATATTTTTCTGAAGGTTTTCTATATCGCTGTGTATCACAATAACTAAAGAAGGTTTGTCAATCGTTTTTGAAACGGCCTCATGCAACTTTTTGTATTTTATAAAATCACTTTCATTCAGATTGATTTTTGTAAACAACAGGCATTTGTCCAGGCTGTAATCGCTCAGCATTATTTTTTGTCCGTGCTCTTTTTTAATTTTATTCAGTTGCTTAATACGGTCGGTTAAAAAAGAAAGTTCAAGGCTTAAAGCAGTTTCCTCCGGATTTTCGTAAAATAAAGGCAGCCAGGGGTTTTCTTCAAACTCCTCATAAAAAGCAAAAACACCCAAATGTTCCGCCAGTTTTTTTACCAAAGTGGTTTTGCCAACCCCTATATTTCCTTCAATACAAATAAAATTAAAGTCCATGCGAAATTTTTTTTACAACTCCGGCATCGGTACACTCATTCAATAAAGCTGAAATACTTTTCTTAAACCCGGGATGAATAAAATCCGGAGCAATTTCATGCAAGGGCTCTAAGACAAATCTTCGCAAGTGCAGTCTGGGGTGTGGAATTTGAAGACGTTCCTCCTCCATAATCTGCTCGTTAAAGAATAAAATGTCTATATCTATTGTCCTCGACTCGTACTCTTTAGCCGAATTTCTCTCCCTTCCTAATTGCTTTTCTATACTTAAAATCACGCTTAGTAACTCGCCTGCTTCCAGTAAAGTTTCGGTTTTAAGCACCTGGTTGTAAAAATCGGGCGCATTGCCCATTCCCCATGCTTCGCTGGTATAAATGGCTGATTTTAAAGTGATTTTAACTTTGTTTTCCTCCAATAATAAAGCACTTTTTGCAAAAGTTTCAATACAATTGCCTAAATTACCGCCTAAACATAAATAAGCCTCGTTCATAAAATTTATCCCTCAAAAATAAGAATACTCTCTATTTTTACGTAATAAAATACATATTATATGAAAAATTTCTTTGGTTCCTTTTTCGGCTCTCTGGTAGGTGTGGTGGTAGCCGGTATTATTTGCACAATTATTTTCGCCGCTATTGTGGTATCAGGTTTTAAATCGGCCTTTTCTTTTGATGATGAACATCATTTTAAAGTGAAACCGAATTCGATTTTAATGATTCGTTTTGATCAGCCCGTTAAAGAAAGGGGCGAAAAAAACCCTTTATCAGAGCTTGGTTTGGGCTCTTTCGTTAAACAAGGAGGAATAGGACTTGATGAAATCATGAAATCAATAAAAAAGGCTGAAACAGATACAGCCATTAAGGGTATTTATATGGATTTAAACAATGAAGTGATGGCCTCTCCGGCAACTATTGAAGAGATCCGGAATGCTTTATTGAATTTCAAAAACAGCAAAAAATTTATTTACGCGTATTCCGAAATGTATTCGCAAAAATCGTATTATCTCGCTTCCGTGGCTGATAAAATTTTCCTGAACCCGGAAGGAGAAATGATGTTTAAGGGACTGAGCGCGCAAATTATGTATTATAAAAACACGCTTGAAAAACTGAATGTGCAGATGCAGGTTTTCCGTCATGGTAAATTTAAAAGCGCGGTGGAGCCTTTTTTGTTGGATAAAATGAGCCCCGCAAACCGCTTGCAGATTGAAACACTGTTAAACAGTGTATGGAAAAATATGTTGACGGGTATTTCTAAACAACGCGGCATCAGCGAAGAAGAATTACAGAAAATTGCCGATAACCTTTCGGTTAATTTTCCGCAGGATGCTTTGGCTTTGAAAATGATTGACGGATTAAAATACAAAGATGAAGTAACTGAATTTTTAAAACAGAAGCTGAACCTTAAAGAAAAAGATAAAATAAATTATGTTTCATTGAGTAAGTACGGAGAAGCCCGTAAAAGAATGAAATGGGATGATGAGGAAGAAGGCGAGGAAAACATGAACTTCTCTAAAAATAAATTGGCAATTATTTACTGTGTGGGCGGAATTGAAAGCGGTAAAGGTGATGAAGGAACCATCGGTTCAGAAACCATTGCAAAAGCTATTAAAGATGCGCGTACGGATTCAAGCATTAAAGCGATTGTGCTGCGTGTAAATTCTCCCGGCGGAAGTGCACTTGCCAGCGATGTTATATGGCGCGAAGTGGTACTTGCAAAAAAGTCAAAACCGGTTGTGGTTTCTATGGGCGACGTGGCTGCATCGGGCGGATATTATATTTCCTGTGCTGCCGACCGTATTTTTGCGCAGCCAAATACTATTACAGGTTCAATCGGCGTATTCGGTTTAATGCCTAATGTTCAAAAATTATTCTCTGAAAAATTGGGAATTAATATCGATACTGTAAATACGGCGAAGCACAGTGATTTGGGAACGATGTACCGTACCGCAACTCCTTTTGAAGCGGAATACATTCAGAAAAGTGTAGAGAAAGTATACGATACTTTTACCAAACGCGTTGCTGAAGGCCGTGGAATTAAACAAGCTGATGTTGACAGTGTGGGGCAGGGCCGTGTGTGGAGCGGGGCGGATGCGCTTAAAATTAAATTAGTGGATGAGTTGGGCGGAATAAACGACGCCATTAAGTACGCTGCTAAAAAAGCAAATTTAAAAGATGACGAATACGAATTGGTTTCTCTTCCTAAGCAAAAGGACCCTTTTCAGGCCTTCCTGAAAGGCAAAAAAGAAGACGAAGAGGCAAAAACTTTGCAGAAACACTTAGGCATTTTTTATGATTATATACAAAGCGCGCAAACGATTTTGAAAATGCGCGGCGTGCAGGCTCGTTTACCTTTTGATATGATAGTCAAATAGGGATAGAACGCAGATCTGTATGAAATAAGATTTAATTCATATAAATTATAGTGATCTGCGTCGTTTACGCTGAATTTTTTGCAGTATTCCCAACATTATTCGCGTAAATCATAGCAATCCCCGTCATCCTCGTTCTATTGTATTTGTATCTTTGCATGATGCCGTTAGAAATATTATACGAAGACAACCACCTCATAGCCATAAACAAAAACAGCGGCGATATTGTGCAGGGAGATAAAACGGGTGATGAGCCTCTGAGCGATAAAGTAAAAACCTATTTAAAAGAAAAATACAACAAACCCGGAAATGTTTTTTGCGGCGTTATACATCGCATCGACAGGCCTGTGAGCGGAGTTGTACTTTTTGCAAAAACAAGTAAAGCTTTAACGCGTATGAA
>DATMMV010000014.1:0-2745 GCA_035569635.1 Bacteroidia bacterium
TCTCGCTTTAACAATATCTTCCGGTTTTAAAATTACGTTTGGAGTCGGCATTCCCGCCGCTGAAATATTTCCAGCTATAATTTTTTTCTCATCTTCTCTCGTCGGGTAAGTAATAACCACCTTAAGCATAAAGCGGTCAACCTGCGCCTCAGGCAAAGGATAAGTTCCTTCCTGTTCAACAGGGTTTTGCGTGGCCAATACTAAAAAAGGATTAGGTAATTTAAAAGTGGTATCGCCAATGGTAACTTGCTTCTCCTGCATAGCCTCAAGCAAGGCACTCTGTACTTTTGCCGGAGCACGGTTAATCTCGTCGGCCAGAATAAAGTTTGCGAAAAGTGGCCCTTTACGCACGGTAAATTCCTCTTTTTTCTGATTGTAAATCATTGTTCCCACCAGATCCGCCGGAAGTAAATCCGGTGTAAATTGTATCCGACTGAATTGCCCGTCGATACATTTTGCAAGTGTATTAATAGCTAAGGTTTTTGCCAATCCAGGTACACCTTCCAGTAAAATGTGGCCGTTGCTTAATAAACCGATTAGCAGGCGTTCAACCATGTGTTTCTGGCCAACGATTACTTTGTCCATCTCGTTAGTGAGCAGGTCAACAAAGGCGCTTTCGCTCTGAATGCGTTCATTTAATTCCCGAATGTCAGTCATAGAGTATTTGTTGTTTGTAGCGCAAATTTACTAAACAGATTTCTTATTTGTCGTTAAAATTTGTTAAGCACTTATACATGAAAAACCCCAAAGGTTTTGCCAATGGGGTTTAAGGTTTTTTACTGATTTCAGCCTAACAAAATTCGTCGTAAACCATCTTTAAATGGTCAGCGATCATTTGGGCGGTACGGCCTTCAATATTATGCCTTTCCACAAAATGCACCAATTGCCCGTCTTTAAACAAGGCGATAGCGGGTGAGGAAGGCGGGTAGGGGGCAAAGTGCTTGCGCGCCTGAGCTACCGATTCAATATCATAACCTGCAAAAACGGTATTTAAATGTCCCGGTTTTTTTGCATTTTGCAAACTGGCTTTTACTCCCGGGCGGGCCGCACCTGCAGCGCAACCGCAAACTGAATTAACTACAACCAATACGGTTCCTTGCTGCGCTATGGCTTTATCTACCGCTTCGGGTGTTAAACATTCTTCAAATCCTGCTGAAACAAGTTCCTGTTTCATGGGCGTTACTAATGGTTCTGGATACATGTTATTTTATTTTACGGCAAAGTTAGTTATAATTCGGCTTTGCTTACCTGGCCATTAGATAAAGTAAAGAAAAAGGTAGCCGTATCGTTGCGGGCAGCGATGTATTGCTTATAGTTGTCGTCAAAGTTCATGCGTTGGGTAATTGCCTGGTCAAAAACCCCATTGGCAGCCATCAGCATTTCGCAGGCTTCGCGCACGGCAAACTCACCCGAATTACTGCCTGTTATATAATCGGCCAAATGGTTTTGTTTTACATAATTCGTAAACTGCAACCCTGATTTACGTTTAATAAATATACGAAGCCCGGCTACCGAAGCTATCGGTAAGTCCAAAACGTCATCAAAAAAATAACAAATTTCAGCCGGTTTTATATTGTGAGTTTCGCAAAAATGCTGCAGTGCGATTCTTTTGTCAGAAAATTTTGAATAAGATGCATAAAAATGCTCCCTCTTACAAAAAAAGAACGCGGTTTCGTTTTTCTCTCCCGAAATAACAGCGGTATAAGGAAATTTCTTGTTTTTTAAATAATGTGAAAAACGCAACAGGTTAGTACCCATCGAATCTATTTCGCTAAACGAACTGCTTCCGTCAGCCCGTTTTTCTCCGTTATTAAAAACTCCGTCCCAATCAAAAACGAAAGCTTTTATAGCCTCCAGTTTTTCTGAAATTTTGTATTGCGGAATCATAAATTCGGCGCCAATACTTTCATATGTACCCTGTGTACTCATTTATTGTTTGATGCCGATATATTTCGAGTTAAAGAAAACTTTGTATTCTTCCACATCCAGTTTCTTTAACAAAACTGCAACGTTCTCAATGCTAATGGCAAAAACCTGGTAATCCTTTTTATCCAGGCTTTTAAATATTTCCGGTTTTGAGTTTAAGAAATTATAATACTCCATCGCGTCGTCTTTGTTTTTAAAGGTGCGAATATTTATAAATGTTTTTTCGCCTTTGGGTAATGAAATTAAATCGTATTTATTGGTACTGAAGAATTGTGAGTTAAAATCAGAAATGGACTCTTTAACCGCGTTTACATCCTGCGTACCATTTACCACAATCAAACAATAATGTTGTGCACTTTCATTATAACTGTAAGTGGTTGAAGGAAGATTGTTCGGGTTATTTAACGTATCATTCGGATTGTAACTGCTTTTTTGTTTTTTTACAGCATCAAGAATTGCTTTTGCCTGATCATAAACTTCGCTTTTGCTGTATTTAACGGTTACCTGTATTAAACCTTTTTCAAGTGAGTCGGCTCCGTATAAATAACCTTCCGACAATGCTCTTAAATATGCAAATTTAGGTGTGTAATCATTTTTTAAGAAACGGATTAAGGCGTCGTTGCTCTTATTTAAACATTCCAGGTAATTTTTTTGAGTAAAAAGCTCATAGGTTTCCGTATAATAATTTTTAATCACGTTTTTTTCAGCGTTAGCGCCTTCGGCCGATTTCGGGTCTTTTATTATTAAAGCATACGGACTATTGGGATAAGTACTTAAAATATACTCTTTAGCATGCTGTGCTTTTGTATCATTTTTTTG
>DATMMV010000015.1:0-4103 GCA_035569635.1 Bacteroidia bacterium
TCTGTCACGTTTCCTAATTTCCCTTTAAGTTTACAGTACACGTAAAAATCATTACTTTTTGCATATGTTTCTTCAACACCAATATCAACGATCTTCATTTTTGCATTATATTTTTTATGAATAAGTGTTGCATTCAGAAGATCAACATGTCTTTCCTTTTCAAGTTCCGCGAGTTCCTTTTTCATAGGACAAAAATAGAACTTTATCGAACATATTAATCAATTGGTGCTTGTAATTTTTACAGATTTATTAAAAAAGATTATTTTTTAAAAATAAAAATTTCACCGCCTTTATTGTCGATCGCCCCGGAAATTCTTCCATGAAGAAATAATTTCGCCCCTTTTTTTAAGACAATATTATCTACTCTTCCGAATAATCGGGCAGTTATATTTTCATTAACAATTACTTTATCAGCCCGGATTTTATTGAACTGGCTGTTTTCTTTTACTTCAACCACTCCGATAGTTTCGGCCTGAATGATTTTTAACTTATACTGCATTTTATATGTATTCTATGAATATCAAAAGCAAAATTATTTATAAAATCAGTTATATGTTTTATTATTCGGCTAAATCGAGTTAAATATGGCTGAAAGCCCTCTATTATCAAGGGATTCGGAAGTAATTCAGCTTGTTTTATTTTTTATTTTATTACATAATTTTAACATTTTATAAAGATGGCAACATGTATAAGTTGTCTGTGAGGCCACACTGTAAATTATTAAGTTTATACCGTGAATTGGAAAAATGTAATAAAAGACGAAGTCCCTTCCGATAAACAGGAAGTATTAATAGCCGTAAAGGGTATTTATTACCCGGCAACTTATATTGCTTCTCAAAATGGTTTTAGATTACACATTAGCGATAAATTTATCCCGATTAAAAATTCTTCAATTATATATTGGGCAGAGCTCCGGGCGCAATAATTGGAATTAGTTTATTGAGCTTTAAATTTTTTAAATGAAAATTATTTTTATTTTCGTTGATTACAATTTTTTTTAAGGCTCAATTTTTTCCAAATAATGGAAATAGCTGCACTTACTCATTTTGAAAGCCGGATGTTAGCTATTATAAAATGGTTTCAGCCGAATATTAGAAGCTATCTCAAAATTACGCGTGTAAGAATTATGATGCAAGCGAGTTGTACAAAACCGGGTTAATTTTCCACATAATAATACTGCCGCAAAAAAAGATGAATGTCAGAGCCGGGAGACCATGAATTTATATCCGTAATTGCCAATTATCAAAGGATTTTAGTAGTTTTGAAGCTAAGGATGAAACTTAACCTGAGTTTGATTAGCGCTTGCCGGGCGGAATAGAGATGTGTATACAAGGAACTTCGACTTCGTTCAGTATTACAACATCATTTTTTAAATCGGAAGCAAAAGAATAAAAATAATAACAAGTAAGATTAACAGAAAATTCTTTCAATCCAAAATAATGTTGTCATATCCAGCGGAGTCGAGATGCGAGAAATATTTCAAGGACTTCGACTCCGCTCAGTCTGACAACAGTTAGTAAAATATGAAAAATATAAAAATTGATTTTAATACCGCAACCGCATTAGTTATTGCCAATATGATCGGCACCGGCGTATTTACCAGTTTGGGTTACCAGGTTATCAATATTGAGAGTGGGTTTTCCATTTTAATGCTTTGGGTTATCGGCGGCATTATTGCTTTGTGCGGCGCGCTTGTTTATGGAGAAATCGGTTCCGCGTTTCCGCAATCAGGTGGCGAGTATAATTATCTCTCTAAATTATATCATCCGGCAATCGGTTTTTTATCAGGATGGGTTTCTGTTACGGTAGGATTTGCCGCGCCGATTGCTGCGGCTGCCGTTGCTTTGGGAATGTATGTAAATAAAATTTTTCCGGGAGTGCACGCTGTTACTTTATCCGTGACTGTAGTTTTGTTGTTAACAGCAATGCACGCTACTGATTTAAAACTCGGAAGCACCTTTCAGAAAATATTTACCGTTTTAAAAGTTACGGTTATTGTATTTTTTATCGGCGCGGGATTTTTCTCTCACCCTACACACGAAGTAAATTTTATGCCTCAATCCTTTTCCTGGAATGAAATTATCAGCGCCCCATTTGCAATTTCCCTGGTATTTGTTTCTTATGCTTATTCGGGTTGGAATGCTTCTTCATACATAGCAGGCGAGTTGGACAACCCTCAAAAAAATTTACCAAAATCTTTATTGATAGGAACCGGCGCAGTAATGCTTTTGTATGTGGGGTTGAATTCCATTTTTATGTACACTGTGTCGGTAAATGAATTAAAAGGTTTTGCCGAAGTAGGTTATTTAAGCGCTGCAAAGATATTCGGTTCAACGGTCGGCGCTTTTATGGGATTGGTTATTGCCTTATTGCTTGTTTCCACTTTAAGCGCGATGATACTTACGGGCCCGCGTGTAATGCGCAGTATGGGTAACGATATGACCATGCTGAGTTTCTTTACTACTTCAAATAAAAAGAATGTGCCTTATGTGGCTGTGATATTTCAGTCAGTAATAGCGTTGATTTTAATTCTTACTTCTTCTTTTTCTTCGTTGATCACCTATGTTGGTTTTACATTGAGTCTTTGCACATTTTTAACTGTTGCCGGAATTTTTATTTTACGCACTAAATTTAAAACTCTTGAAACTAAATATAAAACATGGGGTTATCCCATAACGCCGATTATATTTTTAGCTTCTACAGGTTGGGTAATGTTTTTTATTTTTAAAGATAAACCCACCGAATCTTTGTACGGTTTGGGAACGGTATTGTCTGGGTTAGTGGTTTATTTTATCGGGAGTAAGAAAGAGGCTTAGGCTAAAATTGTCGAAAAAGTAGAAGAATAAATAATTTTTTTCATATTAATTATAATTATTTACCTCACCACCGTAACCGTTCCCGATTTATGCAATTCCTGTTTGCGGAAGTCGGTGGCAATGATTTTGTAAACGTAAACATCTTCCTGCACCGGTTTTCCTTTAAAAGTTCCGTCCCAGCCGCCATTTAAATCGGTCCAGTGAATAATTTCTTCTCCCCATCGGTCGTAAATGTAAACGTCAATTTTTACATAGCCTTCAAATACGGGACGGAAAATTTCGTTCAGTTGGTCACCATCTGGTGTAAAGGAATTAGGCACGTAGAAACTTGGATCAATAGTTATATGCGCCGTATCACCGGAGGCGCATCCCAATTCATTTATGGCAACGGCGTGGTAAAGCATATTTATTTCCGGTGTTGCAGTAGTTGTATAACAAGCGGTACAACTTAAATAATCAGGTGGGAACCAGGTAACCGGGTAATTACTCACCGCGGTTAAAACCACGCTCTCTCCATAAATAATTTCTGTGTTATGCGGTGTAACTTTCACTTTTGGCAACGGCACAACAATAACATTCAAAGTATCTTTAGAAACACAAGGCCCGTTAGCAACCGCAACCGTGTATTGAATTGTTACCGGAGGATTTGCAATAGGATTATATCCATTGGAGTTACTCAAGTAAGAAGGCGGGTTCCAGTTGTAAGTATAAATTCCGGGAGGATTGGTATTTACTTTTATGTGCGCAAGTTGTCCTTCACAAATAATTGTATCGCGCGTGCTTATTGCCACAGGCTGAAAAACATAAATATCTATACTGCTTGAGCCTTTGCATCCGTTCGCATCAATCGTATTAACCGCGTAACTTCCTGCTTGTGAAACTAAAATTGTTGACGTTGTTTGTCCCGTTGCCCATTGCCAGCTTATTCCGGGACCATGCGCAGTTAATGTCACTGTATCGCCTGCACAAATTTGTGCAGTAGTTGTAATCGTAGTAATGTTAGGCGGAAATACATGAACCGTAACCGTATCATAAGCTGAACACAAAGTATCTTTTACAGTAAGAGTGTAATGTACAGTTATGGCAGGGCTCGCAAAAGGGTTAGGAACATTCGTGCTGCTCAATCCAATCGGCGGTGACCATGCGTAAGACAGCACAGTTGAAGAAGTAGAATGTAATTGAACAGTATCCCCTACACAATAAGGCAGAGGTGTTGCAATGCTGAGGGTTGGAGTTGGAACAACGGTAACAATTCCGGTAATAGTATCGGGTTTGTTACAAGAAGTT
>DATMMV010000016.1:0-27099 GCA_035569635.1 Bacteroidia bacterium
CTTTTTTAGAATCAGGCGGATTGTATTGTGTGCCTAACTTGCGTGGAGGAGGGGAATACGGCGATGCCTGGCACAAGGCCGGTACTAAATGCCAAAAGCAAAATGTGTTTGATGATTTTATCGGTGCCTGCGAATATTTGATTAAGGAGAAATACACATCTAAAGAAAAATTAGCGATTCATGGAGGAAGTAACGGTGGTTTATTAATCGGTGCGATTATGACCGAACGCCCTGATTTAGCAAGTGTTGCTTTACCTGCGGTTGGCGTATTGGATATGTTACGTTTTCATTTGTTTACTATTGGCCGCGCGTGGAGTGTTGATTTTGGCAATAGTGAGAATAAAGATGAGTTTGCCTGTCTGTATAAATATTCGCCTTTGCACAATGTGAAAAAAGTAAATTACCCGGCTACTATGGTTTTAACCGGCGATCATGATGACAGGGTTGTGCCCGCACACTCCTTTAAGTTTGCCGCTACATTGCAGGAAAACCAGGCGGGAACTGAACCTGTATTAATCCGTATTGATAAAAATGCGGGTCACGGTGCGGGCAAGCCAACTGCGAAACAAATTGAAGAAGCTGCCGATGTATGGAGTTTTGTGTTTTTTAAACTTGGTATGAAGTATTAAAAGAACTCCACGCGCCTTTGCGCTACACCTCACTGGTGATGATATTTCTCTCCTTTAATAATACTGAAAGCCCTGTAAAGTTGCTCGCAAAACAAAATCCGAATCATTTGGTGGGAGAAAGTAAAACGGGAAAAACTTATTAAAGAATATTTTTTTCTCATAGTATCTGTAAAGCCATAGGGTCCGCCAATTACAAAGCATAAATTTTTATTCCCTGAATTAAGTATTGTTTGAAGTTGCCTGGAGAATTCTAAAGAAGAATATTCTTTTCCATTCTCATCCAACAAATACACTGTATCGTATTTTTCTAAGTGAGCCAGGATTTGCCTTTCTTCTTCCAACTTTTGTTCAGGAATTGTTTTGTTACGAATGGTTTTATTGATTGAAATGGTAATAATTTCAAAAGGATTATAACGAATTATTCTTTTTGAGAATTCCTTGATACCTTCTTCTACAAAGGCCTGATCGGTTTTATCTATTTGAAGAAGGACTATTTTCATTAACTTTGTAAAGTTATGCATCCTTACCTTAAAAAACACCAAAAGAATTTTAATTTTAAAAAGTTTGTAAAAGAAGCTTTTACCGAAGATGTAGGCGATGGCGATCACACCACATTGGCAACCTTGTCGCGGGGAAAAACCGGGCAAATGCATTTACTTGTAAAAGAAGATGGAATTATTGCCGGAATAGAAGCAGCTAAAATGATTTTTGGCCAGGTTAACTCCAAAATTAAAATTCAGGTAAAAATTAAGGACGGTTCTGTGGTTAAGAAAGGTGACATTGCTTTTATTGTAAATGGCCCCACATACCAATTACTTACAGCAGAAAGACTAATTTTAAATA
Source organism: Bacteroidia bacterium (assembly GCA_035569635.1). GTDB lineage: Bacteria > Bacteroidota > Bacteroidia > B-17B0 > Aurantibacillaceae > PALSA-968. Next base: position 1,473 of record DATMMV010000016.1, read on the forward strand.
TTATGCAACGTATGAGTGGCATTGCTACTCAAACAGCGCGACTCCAACAATTATGTGCAGGAACAAAAGCCAAAGTTATTGATACGCGTAAGACAACCCCGCTATTCCGTTTCTTTGAAAAGTGGGCTGTTGTGATTGGGGGAGGGGCGAATCACCGTTATGCTTTATATGATATGGTTCTTATAAAGGATAATCATATTGACTTTGCAGGCGGGCTTATGGAAGCGATTGATTTAACCAATCTGTACTTAAAGAGAATAAAATTAAAACTCCGCATAGAAATAGAATGCCGTAACATTAATGATGTGAAGAAGGTACTGAAGTATGGTAAAGTACATCGTATCATGTTGGATAATTTTACTCCCGCAAACGCAAAAAAAGCAGTGGAATTAATTGCCGGCAAATATGAAGTGGAAGCTTCGGGCGGTATTACAGAAAGGAATATCGCTAATTATGCTTTGGCCGGTGTTGATTTTATTTCGGTGGGCGCTTTAACACACCATGTAAAAAGCCTTGATTTAAGTTTAAAGGTTATAAAATAATTTGTTCCGTCATGTCGGATTCGTCTCAGCATCTCTTTACCCCAATATTTTTAACAGCTCTTTTGAGCGGTATCGAAACCAGTTCAGGGTTACAGAGTTATCTTGGGGCGAGAAGTTTTGCCAGTTGCTCTAAACGTGTTTTAGCAAACGCATCATCCGGTTTACATTTTAGCGCATCTTCGTATATAGGTTTTGCTTCTTCGTAACGTTTCATTTTAAATAAGTCATTTGCTCTTGCAATTGTTTCTTTGTATTTGTCGGCGCCCAATTCCACGCGGGTTGTATTTTTTGCTTTCCCTTTTTCAAATTCTGCGTTATTTTCTTCGGTAGGGGTGGCGTTTATTTTAAGAGTTTCTTTCTCTTTGGTTTCCTTTACCATTTTTTCTGTTGTGGCTTTATCGGCCGCGGTTTTTTCGGCGGCTATTCTGTCTGTTTCTTTTTTTGCCGCCGCTTCATCTGCGGTTTTTTTCGCGGCATCTGCTTTGGCTAACTTATCAGCATCCGCTTTTTCCTTCGCAGTCTTATCTTTGTTCGCTTTGTCAGCTGCAGCTTTGTCTGCGACTGCTTTTTCTTTAGCTACCTTATCTGCCGCTGTCTTTTCTGCGGCAATTTTATCTGCTTCAACTTTATCTTTTGCAACTTTATCAGCAGCTAACTTGTCAGCTTCTTTTTTTGCCGCTGCCTCATCCGCCGCTTTTTTAGAGGCTTCTTCTTTAGCAAGTTTTTCAGCAGCAGTTTTATCAGCTTCTGCTTTATCTTTAGCCATCTTATCAGCCGCGGCTTTTTCTGCAGCTAATTTATCCGCGGCCGTCTTTTCCGCATCGGCTTTATCCTTTGCAACTTTATCCGCAGCTACTTTGTCTGCTGCTAATTTATCAGCTGCTGCTTTATCAGCTGTAATTTTTTCAGCAGCCATTCTATCAGCCTCTTTCCTGGCTGCAGCTTCATCCGCAGCTTTTTTAGCAGATTCTTCTTTTGCTAATTTATCAGCCACTACTTTATCAGCCGCCTCTTTGTCTGCGGTGGCTTTATCTGTTGCTGCCTTGTCTGCCGCCAGTTTATCTGCAGCTGCCTTATCTGTGGCCGCTTTTTCTTTCGCTAATTTTTCCTCTTCTGCTTTTTTTGTAGCATCATCTTTGTCCTTCATGCACTGATCGGCTTTGGCAATTTGATCTAAAGGATAAGGCTCGGCTGGTATTATCGTAAGCGCGTTCTGGTAATTTGTTTTCGCTTTTGGGCAATCAGATTTTTTTAAAGCATCATCGCCCGCTTTGGTACTTGCGCAAAATTTCTGAAACACAGCCTCTTCATCCGAATAAATTTTTGAGACGGCACTCAATCCGTTTGCTTTAGAAGATTCGTCATCGATAAAATTTTTCTTTTTAGGGTTGTAAACAATCTTTATCAGCGGTTGTTGCAGCCCTGAATAATCCACCCCCGGAAAAGACTTTGCCATAATAAAGCCTCCGTCAATACTGAAAACAGGTTTATAATCATCCGTTCCCACTTCAGGTGGCACGCCTGTAGTAGATATCGCAAGGCGTTTGCTTACACAATTCGGGTATGAAATTTCTACAATGTATTCTCCGTTAGCGGGAATCATAATATTGAAATCACCATTTACATTACTACTAACCTGAGTAAGAAGGGTAGTGCCCTTGTATAATTTTATGCTGGCTCCGGGTAAAGGGTTTTCAGATGCCTCGGAATGATTGGTTAATTTATAATTACGCAGGTCAACATTACTCCTTAATTCTAATTTCCAGTTTTGGGCAAAAGATGTAATGCTGACAAAAAGAAATGAAAGAATTAAATTAGTATAAATTTTTATTTCGGGCTTCACTTATGTAAAGATAAAAAATTTAGCCGTCTAACAAGTTTTTAAGCATTTCTAAGGCTTTATTTGCTGACTGTTCAATGACTCTTTGCCGTGTACCTTTAAAATGGAATCTTTCTACCAGGAGATTTTTTTTGTTGGCCAAAGCAATATAAACGGTTCCGACAGGTTTCCCCCTTATAGCACCCTGCGGGCCTGCGATACCGGTTGTGGCAAGGGCATAATCAACTTTAAATTCTTTGCGAATTCCCGAAACCATTTCTCCCGCACATTCTGAAGAAACTGCTCCGTATTTTTTTAAAATTTTCTTTTTTACGCCGAGTGCCTTTTGTTTTACTTTATCGCTGTAAGAAATTACACTTCCGGTAAAATAATCAGAACTGCCGGGAATTTGTGTAATTAAATGTGAGAGATATCCGCCGGTACAACTTTCGGCAATGGCAATGGTTTTCTTTTTTAACCTGAGTTTTTTTCCTATTTCTGCTGAAAGGCTTTTCATTTAGTAATTACCTACGGATAACATTACCAAAGTGCAGGCTTCAGGAGTTTCAATGCCTTTGTCGCTGGCCATTTTTTCAAACTCCGGGTTTTCCGTGCCGGGATTAAAAATAATGCGCGCCGGTTTTAAGGATAAAATGTAGTCGTACCAACCCGGTTGATTTTTCGGGCCTACATAAAGTGTAACAGTATCTACGTCGGCAATAAATTTTTTTTCTTTTGTAACGGGTGTGTTGCCAATCATTCCTTCCCTGATTCCTACTGCAATAACTTCGTGGCCGTTTTTTACCAATCGTTGCACCGCCTGGAAGGAAGTCCTTTCGGGATTATCAGAAGCGCCTATGACTACTGTTTTTTTCATTTTCTATTTCTCGCTGAGTTTCGCATAAAGCAAGTTAAGTAACTTTGCGGAACTCTGCGTTTTTATTTGCGCTCCTTTGTCAGAACTATTATTTACTTAAATATAAATTCCGTTCGCTGTACACCTGTTGAAAATATTCGTCGTACAAATCATCAATAAAATAAATAGCTTCACCGGTTGATTTCATTTCAGGTCCGAGCTCTTTTTGTATCTCCGGAAATTTCTCATAACTGAACACCGGAATTTTTATGGCATACCCTTTTTTGCGCGGAGTAAATTTAAAGTCTTTTACTTTTTTAGCTCCCAACATAACTTTAGTTGCGAAATTTACATACGGCTCATCATAAGCCTTTGCAATAAACGGTACTGTACGTGACGCGCGTGGATTTGCTTCAATGATATAAACCACTTCATTCTTCACGGCAAACTGGATGTTTAGTAAACCTACCGTATGTAAAGCCACTGCGATTTTTTTGGTATACTCTTCAATTTGTTTAATAACTTTTTCGCTTAAATCAAAAGGTGGAAGTACCGCATAAGAATCACCACTATGTATTCCGGCAGGCTCAATGTGCTCCATTATGCCTATTATATAAGAATCTTTTCCGTCGCAAATGGAATCAGATTCAGCTTCAATAGCGTTTTCAAGAAAATGGTCTAATAAAACTTTGTTACCGGGCAGGTCTTTTAAAAGTTTTACAACGTGTTGCTCCAATTCTTCTTCGTTAATTACAATCTTCATGCTCTGTCCGCCCAATACATAACTCGGACGCACTAAGAGAGGAAAGCCTAACTCGCGTGAAAGTGTGATTGCTTCCTCCGCATCCTGTATTACGCCGAATTTAGGATATGGAATATTATTTTCTTTTAATAGAGTAGAAAAACTTCCCCTGTCTTCTGCAAGGTCGAGCGACTTGAAATCCGTTCCTATAATTTTAATTCCGTATTTATCCAGTTTTTCAGCAATCTTAAGAGCTGTTTGTCCGCCTAACTGAACAATAACACCTTCGGGTTTTTCATTCTGAATGATGTCGTAAATATGTTCCCAGAAAACTGGTTCAAAATAAAGTTTATCGGCGGTGCTGAAATCCGTAGAAACAGTTTCAGGGTTACAATTAATCATGATGGTTTCGTAGCCGCACTCTTTAGCGGCCAAAACTCCGTGAACGCAACTGTAATCAAATTCAATTCCTTGTCCTATACGGTTTGGTCCGCTGCCAAGTATCACAATTTTCTTTTTATCGCTGCAAACTGATTCGTTCTCATCTTCAAAAGTAGAGTAGTAATAGGGTGTTTTTGCTTCAAACTCTGCGGCACAAGTATCAACAAGTTTGTAAACGCGTTTAATTCCTAAATCCGTTCTTTTTTTATAAACTTCGCTTTCTAAGCAACGCAGTAAGTGTGCAATTTGCCTGTCGGCATAACCTTTTTGTTTGGCTTCGTATAAAAGTTCACGGGGCAGGTCGGCTAATTTATATTTCTCAATTTCAATCTCCATCGCAATCATTTCTTCTATTTGGCTTAAAAACCACATATCAATGCGTGTAAGTTTCTGAATTGTTTTTATGGAAATACCTAATTTTAATGCGTCGTAAATCATAAACAGGCGGTTCCAACTCGGACGCTCCAGTCCAGCAAGTAATTCGGCCTGGTTTGTGTTTTCTTTTCCGTCGGCGCCAATACCGTTGCGTTTGATTTCTAAACTCTGACAAGCTTTTTGTAATGCTTCCTGAAAACTTCTTCCGATGGCCATTACCTCACCAACCGATTTCATCTGGAAACCTAATTCGCGGTTGCAGCCTTTAAACTTATCAAAGTTCCAGCGTGGAATTTTTACAATTACGTAATCAAGTGTTGGCTCAAAGTAAGCCGAAGTAGATTTTGTAATTGAATTTAATAATTCATCTAAAGTATAACCAATCGCCAACTTGCTTGCAATTTTAGCAATTGGATAACCGGTAGCTTTACTTGCTAAAGCAGAAGAACGTGATACGCGCGGATTAATTTCGATAGCAATAATTTCCTCTTTCTCATCCGAACTAACAGCAAACTGTACGTTACAACCTCCCGAAAAATTTCCAATACTGCGCATCATTTTAATGGCCATGGCACGCATTTTTTGATAAGTGGCGTCACTAAGTGTCATTGCAGGAGCAACAGTAATACTGTCACCGGTATGCACACCCATCGGATCAAAATTTTCAATTGAGCAAATAATTGCCACGTTATCGTTTTTATCGCGGAGTAATTCCAATTCGTATTCCTTCCAACCCAAAACGGCTTTGTCAATTAATACTTCGTGAATAGGCGAAGTTTGCAAACCGCGGTTCAGTAAGTGATCAAAATTTTCTTTTTCATATACAACACTTCCGCCGCTTCCGCCCAATGTAAATGAAGGACGGATTACCAACGGGAAACCAAATTCCTGCGCAACCGATTTCCCTTCTAAAAAACTTTTTGCAATTTTACTGGGCGCCATTGCCACCCCTATTTCATTCATGCGTATTCGGAACAGGTCGCGGTCTTCGGTAACTTTTATGGCGTTTACATCCACGCCAATCATTTTTACATTGTATTTTTTCCAGATGCCTAAATCCTCGCACTTCATGGCAAGGTTGAGTCCTGTTTGTCCGCCCATGGTAGGCAGTACGGCGTCAATTTTTCTTTCTTCTAATATTTTTACAATCGATTTTACTTCCAGCGGCAACAGATAAATATGATCGGCAGTAACTTTATCCGTCATAATGGTGGCGGGATTGCTGTTTATCAGTGATACCTCGATACCTTCTTCTTTAAGGCTTCGTGCAGCTTGCGAGCCCGAGTAATCAAATTCGCAGGCCTGGCCGATGATGATGGGGCCGCTTCCTATTATTAAAACCGATTTTATCGTGCTGTCTTTTGGCATAGTGGGGTTTACGATTTTTATATTTACAATCTGATTATTCCGTATTTGTTTTTTACTGTTTCGGCTGCTCCGTCCTTCTCTCAATTCCCGTACCTTCTCTTACGGGCAAACCATACAAAGATACTGCTAAATGAGGGGCTTTAAAAGGGCTGTGGGTAAATTGTTAATACATGTACCGATAAATCATAAGCAATCCACTTCATCAGCCCGTTTCTCAACTTAATCAAATAAAAAAACCCCGTTCAAAAGATCGGAGTTTTTTTATGAAATTTATTCGGTGACCCGTAAGCTAACCGTATCCCACCTTTGCTTAAGCTCAGGTGTCGGTGTGTGGAATAATTTACAGGCTCTGTAGTTCAAATTTATATTAAATAAACCATTCATGTATTATGCAAAGGTTAAGCAACGGCTGCCGGATAAAAAAGAAATTAACCTGTTTTCAACCGGAAAATTATTTTGTTTAAATCTTTTTAACAACGCTAAAACTCCCTTCAGTATAAAAACGAGAGAAATTTTAAAAAATTTATTGAAATTAACTATATTATTTTAATCCGATTTTTATCCCGAGAAAAACCAATACAATTGGTAATGTAACAGTCATTAATGTAACAACCTTATTTATATCAAGTTTTTTTTCTTCAACAATAGTTTCATCGCAATCGTTACAGCTCTCCATTTTTCTGACTAATCCGGCTTTATTGTAAGTTACCATCAGGTTAACATACCTGCCCCGTATTTTTTTACCATTGGTGGGGCCTAAAAGAAAAGGTACGGTGGTGCGATCGGCTACACGGAATTTGTAAAGCAACACTGTTTCGCTGTCGGTTTTAAGAATAAAATTATAAGGAGGTATCCCTAAAATTTGCGAAACCTCTTCCTGGCTCTGGCCAAGTTGTACGGTAAGTACTTTTTCAATAGTAGTGTATTTAGGCGCATTAACAATGCAGGAGCAAAAACTGCACAAAATAAAAATAAGGCTTAATTTAAAAAGCGGTTTCATTTATTTCTTCACTCGCTCTACATAAGCAGCAGTGCGGGTATCAATGCGGATAACATCACCTTCATTAATAAATAAAGGAATCCTCACTTCTGCGCCTGTCTCAACGGTTGCGGGTTTTAAAGTGTTGGTGGCAGTATCTCCTTTTAAACCGGGTTCGGTATAAGTTACCTGCAACTCTACAAAAGTTGGCGCCTCCGCTAAAATAGGATTATCTTCTTCAAAAGTTACTTTAACTTCCATTCCCTCTTTTAAAAATTTCAAACCTTCTCCCAAAGCGGCAGAAGGAATATGCACCTGCTCAAAAGTTTCGTTATCCATGACTACAATAAATTCGTTTTCGGGATAAATGAATTGCATCATTTTATATTCTACACGAACCACTTCTACCTCTTCGCCGCTGCGAAAACGGTTTTCAGTTTGTTTGCCCGATTTTAAATTACGCATGCGTGCCTGGTAAAAAGCGCGCAGGTTGCCAGGTGTACGGTGTTGGTATTCGGTAATTAAACAAAGTTCCCCGTTATAACGAATTACGGAACCTACGTTGATGTCTCCTGTATTAGCCATGTTGATGATTTTCGATTTAGATATTTACGATATATTTGTTACGTATTAAATTTTTAGTTTACCATAGATTCAGATGCTTCCATTACCAATCCCATTGCGCAGAATTTTTCTATACGTTTGTTTATGCGGTCTTCAGCATTTAATTTTTCTAATTGAGTTACCTGTTTAAAAATTTCTTTTTTTACAGTCTCAAATATTTCGTTCGGATTATTATGCGCGCCGCCCAATGGTTCAGGTATAATTCCGTCTACCAAATGATTTCCTGCCATATCAGTTGCAGTAAGTTTTAAAGCCTCTGCCGCTTTTTCTTTAAAGTTCCAGCTACGCCATAAAATAGATGAACACGACTCAGGAGAAATAACCGAATACCAGGTATTTTCCAACATCAGCACTTTGTCTCCAACTCCAATTCCCAAAGCACCACCCGATGCCCCTTCGCCAATAATCAAACAAATAACCGGCACTGTTAATTGCGACATCTCTAAAAGATTTCTTGCAATCGCCTCGCCTTGTCCGCGCTCTTCAGCTTCCAGACCGGGATAAGCGCCGGGAGTATCAATAAAAGTAACAATGGGTTTATTAAATTTTTCTGCGAGCTTCATTAAGCGTAAGGCTTTACGATATCCTTCCGGATTCGGCATTCCGAAATTCCGAAACTGCCTGTCTTTTGTGTTACGCCCTTTTTGCTGGCCGATAAACATAAAAGTTTTTCCGTCCACCTCACCCCAACCGCCAACCATAGCCTTATCGTCTTTTACAGTACGGTCACCGTGCAATTCAAAAAAAGTATTATTAGTAAGGTAGTTTATGTAATCAAGTGTATAAGGACGGTCGGCATGTCGCGATAGTTGCACTTTTTGCCAGGGAGTTAATTCGGAATAGATCTTCTTTTTTGTATCCAGAATTTTATCCTCCAGTTGTTTAATAGACGGGCTCACATCCACTTTGCTCTTTGTTGCCACGTCTCTCAGCTTCTGAAGCTCTTTTTCAAGGTCTTCTATGGGCTTTTCGAAATCCAGATAAGTCATTTCAAAAATTTAAGAGGCAAATATACGAAATCATAAGTTAAAAAGGAGCTCCTTTTACTTCTGCAACTGGTTCTTTATTAGGCTTCTACAAAGGGGAAAAGCTCTTGACTCATAATGTGCCTGAAAACAGGTAAGGGTCTTGCAGTAAACACCGGGCGCTTGTTAGCGCCTTCTCTTTTTGCCTTTGTGCGAGCCTTTGTTTGAACCCCTGTGCGAACTTTTATGCGAATCCTTTGAATGTTTGGAATGCCGATCTTCCTGCTTCCGGTCCGGATTTTTTTCAGCAGTATCCACAATGACAAAAGTCAATTGCTTTTTAAGCATATCAGCATCTTTAACTTCAATCATCACTTTATCGCCAAGGCGGTAGGTATTGCCCGTGCGTTTGCCGACATAACGGTAATTATCTTCATCAAAACTATAAAAATCATCTTTCATATCGCGCGGGCGAACCATGCCTTCGCATTTGTTCTCTATAATTTCTATATACATTCCCCATTCGGTAACACCCGAAATAACGCCCATATAAATTTGCCCGATTTTATCCTGTAAAAATTCTACCTGTTTGTATTTGATAGAAGCACGCTCGGCATCTGCAGCCATTTTTTCCTGGTCGGAGGAGTGTTTACAGAATTGCTCCAACTCTTCTTCGTTACTGTATTTTTTTCCGTTAAGATATGCCTCGAGTAAGCGATGCACCAACATATCGGGGTAACGACGGATAGGAGAGGTGAAGTGCGTGTAAAAATCAAATCCTAAACCGTAGTGGCCGATATTTTTTGTGGTGTAAATAGCTTTGGGCATTGAGCGGATTGCTAAAATTTCAATGGTTCCCTGCTCGGGCTTTCCTTTTACTTCCTGCAATAATTTGTTGATGGATTGTGTAACTGTTTTTTTATTAGCGGTGTCCATACTGTAACCAAACTTTCCGACAAAAGTTGAGAGATCGCTTAATTTATCGTTGGATGGAGAATCGTGTACGCGATAAACGGTAGGCGGGTTTTTTTGATGTGAATTTTTTGGTTTTTTGCCGAGCAACGTGGCTACCTGCTTATTTGCAAGTAACATAAAATCCTCAATGAGTTTATGTGCGTCCAACTGCACTTTAAAATAAACGCCTGTGGGTTTACCCATATCGTCCAAATGAAATTTAACTTCTTCCTTATCAAAAAAGATAGAACCATTTTTACTTCTGTGATCGCGCAATTTTTTTGCGAGAGAATCAAGCACTAAAATTTCATTTACGTGGTCGCCTTTTTTTGTTTCAATTATTTCCTGAACTTCTTCGTATGCAAAGCGGCGGTCACTGTAAATTACAGTGCGGCCAAACCATTCGTTTTTTACATTGGCTTCTTCATCCAGTTCGAACACGGCTGCAAAACATAATTTTTCTTCTTTGGGCCGCAATGAGCAAACAAAATTACTAAGTATCTCGGGTAGCATGGGAATAACCCGGTCAACCAGATAAACCGAAGTAGCCCTTTGTAAACCTTCTTCGTCAATAATAGATTGCGGCTTTACATAATGGGTAACATCGGCAATGTGCACGCCCACTTCCATGTTTCCGTTTTCCAGTTTGCGGAACGAAAGTGCATCGTCAAAATCTTTCGCGTCGTGCGGGTCGATAGTGAAAGTTAAAATATCGCGGAAGTCGCGGCGTTTTTTTATTTCTTCCTCGGTAATTTTTGTAGAAATTCCTTTTGCTGCGGCTTCAATGCTGTCCGGAAAATGGTCCGGTAAACCGTACTCGGCCATGATGGCGTGCATCTCGGTGGTATGCGATCCGGGATAGCCCAGTACCTCGACTACTTCTGCAATCGGGCTCGGCTCGGCAGTGTTCCACTTTAATAATTTTATTAAAGCTTTTTGCCCGTCTTTAATGTTTTTACTTTTTTCGCGCGGAATAAAAAAATCAACATGCAACTTGTGGTTGTCGGGAATTACAAAAATATTTTTCGGCCCGACTTGTGCTGTTCCCACAAAATCAGTTTTTTTTCTTTCAATAACCTGTGTTATTATGCCTTCTTTCTTTCTTCCGGGGAAACTGCTTACCAAAACTTTTACGGTATCGCCGTTAAGTGCATCCATGGTGCGGCCCTTCTGGATAAAAATATCTTCGCCGACTTCGGAAGTGATTACGTAGGCTGAACCGCTTGTTGTAAAATCAATACGGCCGGTAATACTTCGTTCAGCCATTTTGAATTGAAACTTGCCCGATTCTTTTTGTTCAATGAGACCCTTTTCAGAGAGGGCTTCCAGAACTTCCATCACCGCAAGCCTGCCCGGTTCATCAGTAATTTCTGCCATTGCCGAAACCTGGCGGTAGTTAAGTTGTTTGGATGCATTGTGTTTGAAGATGTCCAGTATTTCTTCGAAGAGGAACGTATTTTGTTTTTTATCTTTCTTTGCCATAAATTTTATCTTGGTGCAGGGCTTTTTAGTTTAATTAAGCAATTACCACCCGCGTTATTGGTTTTATATTTTTTGTTTTTGGTATAACCATACAGACTGTTAAACTGCAACTTGATTTTCAAAGTACTGTCTTCATAAACACTTTCCATAAAACGCACGGGTACCGCACTGCTATAGCCGTTTAATTTTTTGCAGGAATCATTTATTATTTTTATGAAACCGGTAAAACCGAGTTTGTGTAAAACTGCTCCGTTCTTTTTTACTTCAAGATTTAAAGAATCTTTGGTGATGCCGAACATAAATGTATCCTTGCCTAAATTGTATTTAGTGTCATAATTGTACCCTGAATAACAGTTGGCGTTGAAATTAATTTCGTAATCGTAGCCCGAAATTTCTTTTACTCTGCTGTCTTCGTATTCGGGATAATAACTAAAATAGTGAGTAGTCACTCCGTTTTCATCACGTGAGTAATTATAATTATAGGTCTCCTGCACGTTCATTAATTTTAAAATATTGGTGACCCTTCCCCAACGCACCGAATCGGCAATAAGTGAATCAATATTTTGATTAAACCAGGGTTTGAATTTTTGAAAACCATGCATTTCATTAAAATATCTTACAATGGATGTAATCTGCTCAGCAATCGTATCGGCAACCTCTTTGTGTTTGTTGTCGATTTTTCCGTTTTTTAAAATTTCGTTTCTGATTAAAATATTTTCTAACACAGTAAGCTGACTTTTCTCCGAAACACTGAATGCTCCCCAAGGACCGAATGAACTCAGCAGTGCGATTAAACACAAACTGATTGGAATATATTTTATGTTAGAAATTTTACTGAACAGAAAATACGTTGAGACAGCAGCAAGCCAAATTGCCAGAACAATAATGAAATAACGATTTTCGGTTATGCCGTAATCGGTTATGCGACGGCCGATGGCAACGAAGAGCATAATCACCAATGGATAAAGTGCCCCATAAAACCATTTGGAAAAAATATGAATCCAATTATTGCCTTCTTTGTTTCGTATGGGGTGAATAAGTAATAATGCAAGAATTCCTGCAACTGAGAAACCGATTACAAGATAAGAAACCCAGCCCTTAGGTAAATTTTGCGACAATAAAATTTTACCCATATAAGCATAAAGAATCAACAAATAAAGTGTAACCAAAGGCAATAACACATATTGTGTAAATATTTTTAATCCTTTGGGGTATTCTTCACTTTGATTAAGCTCTTCTGAATTTTTTGGAACGCCGGCAAGGAAAAACCAGGTATTAAATACACCGGCAATAATAATCCACAGTCTGAAATAATTCTGGCCGTCAATTTTTACGTTAAAGAGTTCGTCAACCGCCATCATAGCAAGGCAAATACCGAGGTAAAGAGTTCCGCTGTAAATGACAGCAAAAAATAAGCGCAGAAAAAGTGCTTTATTAAATTGCCAGAAGCCTGCTAAATTATTTTTACCTGTGTAAGCGGCAAAGGATACAAGTAAATGTAAAGCTACGTTAATGAGCGCATACCGAACAAATTCTATTTGAATAAAATAGTTGCGCAAATAAATATAATAACCTGCTAATACAACAAGCGCAACCGACTGAATAATTATTTTTTTTGTGTTGGAATAATTTTTTCTTTCCGAAAAAACGCTTAATGAAAAAAACAGAGTTAATCCATATGAGCAAATCATGAGTAAACAGGCACCTGTTTCCTGAGCCTCATGATCCATGTATTTCAGATAAGATAAATAAAGCGCTACACCGGAACCTGCAATAGCAGAAAGTAAGGCCATTGGAAAACGAAACAAGGTTTGTGTGCTTTCGGAAAGGAGGGATTTAACAGAAGGGAATTTTGCCATTAATTATGGATTTTTAATCTTTCAATTGCTTTTTCAACAGCTTTCGGAAAATAAAAATATTCCAATTCGTGAATTTTTTCGGCAAGCGTTTCGGGTGTATCGGTTTTTTCAACGCGACAGGCAGCTTGTAAAATATGCTCTCCGCGATCGTATTCTTCGTCCACATAATGAATTGTAATACCACTTGTTTTATCGCCGGCTTTTAATACAGCTTCATGCACACGTTTGCCGTACATGCCTTTTCCTCCGTGTGCGGGCAGTAGGGCAGGGTGTATGTTTATAATACGTTGGGGAAATGCTTTTACTATTTTTTCGGGAACTTTAAGAAGAAAACCTGCCAGCACGATTAGATCGGTTTTCTCTGTTTGTAAAAAATTAATGAGTTGCTCTGTATAATTTGATAACGCTTCTTTCGAAACAATCTGGATATTTTTTTTACAGGCTTCGGCGCGTTTAACCACTCCCGCTTCGGGGTTATTGGTTACAATTAATTTGATTTTTACTTCTTTGCCGGTGGCGAAGTGTTTAATCAGGTTTTCTACGTTGGTGCCTTCGCCCGAGGCAAAAATGGCCACGTTTATCATACTCCGAAATTAACTTTTACAAAAGCTTTAAATACCCTAAGTTTTGCGTATTTTTGAACACTTTAAAATGCAAAATCTGCTTTTCATAGTCTGGGATGTGAATCCGGAAATGTTTACCATCCCGGGAATACACTGGCCTGTGCGTTGGTACGGTTTACTTTTTGCCTGCGCTTTTTTAAGTAGTCAGTTTGTAATGGGTAAAATTTTTAAAATAGAACAAAGACCTGCAAAATACCTCGACATTTTAACCATTTATATTGTTGCGGGCACTATTATCGGTGCACGACTCGGGCATTGTTTGTTTTACGGTCCCTGGTTTGATGTTACAGATAAAGCCGGCGATGTTGTGCAACAAGGCTATATTTCTCACCCGCTTAACTTATTGAAAATTTGGGAAGGCGGATTAGCGAGTCATGGCGGGGCAATCGGAATTATTCTGGCTATGTGGCTGTATTGCCGCAAAACAGGTGAGAGCCGTATGTGGTTGTTCGACCGCATTACTTTGGTTGTGCCGCTTTCAGGAATGTTTATACGCTTGGGAAATTTGATGAACTCTGAAATTGTTGGTTTACCTACTACTTTGCCCTGGGGTTTTAAATTTATTAAAGGCGATGATGCGGCTGAATATCATATGCATGGATTGGATAAGGTCCCGGCCCGACATCCTTCGCAATTGTATGAGGCTATTTTTTGTTTGTTTTTAATTGTGCTTATGGTTTATCTTTGGAAATATAAGCGACACATACTTCCTCCCGGGTTTATGTTCGGCCTGTTTTGCGTCTTACTTTTTACCCAGCGTTTTTTAACTGAATTTTTTAAAGTAGCGCAGGTTGATTGGGAAAATAAAATTGATTTAAAAATGGGGCAAAACCTGAGCATTCCTTTTATTTTGCTTGGAGTTTTTATGATGGTTAATTCGTACCGCAAACAGAGAAAACAGGAACAGGAAAACAGAATTTGAAGTATTTCCGAATTCTGTTTTAGGCCTTTAATAATCGCTTTAAATTTTTTTCAATATAGCTGTTGTTCGGCATTAAACTTTCTTGTATCCTTCTTGCGTAATAAATGCTGTCTAAAATTTCTTTTTGTTTCTCTTCGATAACTTCCTTCTGTCTGATAATTTCAATATTCGCTTTTTGCTTTTGCAAATAACTCCGGTAAGCAAACACCGCAAAGATAAAAACAAGCCCCAGAACGCAACAAACAAGAATCAGAACAATGTGTTGTTTCTTACTTTCTGCTGCCGCAATGGCTTCTTTTTTTTCCTGTTCTAACTTGCCGGCCGCTTCTTTTTTATTAAATTCATAATTCATTTCAAGGCGTACCTCTTTCTTGGTATTTTCTTCGTTCAGTAAACTGTCGCGTGCACCGATAAAATCTTTATAGCTTTCTAACGCAAGTTTTTTTCTACCGGTATTTTCGTATACTTCGCTGAGAGAAAGGTTGGCCTCTTTAATGGTTTCAATATCGCCGATTTCTTTGGCTATTATTAAAGCCTTGTTTGCAAATCGTTCGGCTTCGGCGTATTTTTTTTGCTTGCAATAAACTGTGCCGATATTTACTAAAGCTATTTCAACCCCTTCCGTGCTTCCTGCTTTTTCGGCAATTTTTAAAGATATAAAAAAATAGGTAAGCGCCTCGTCGTAATTACCCGTTTCCATTTTAATTGCTCCAATTCCGTTATAGGCATATAACGAACTTATACTATCACCTAATTCTTCATAGAGTTTTGCAGAAATTTTGTATAACTCTATCGCTTCATTATATTTTTTGAGATTCATATGCAGGCTTGCAAGGCCTGAGTAGGAAGCGGACATGCCTTCCTTATCGTTTATCTCTTTACGTATTTTTAAAGCGGCGTTCTGGCTTTTTAAAGCTTCTGAAAAATTTCCTAATTTAATATTTACAAGACCCAGATTGGAATAGGACGCGGCAGTACCGCGTTTATCCCCGATTTGCTCTCTTATTGCAAGTGCGGCGTAATGATTTTTAAGAGCTTCCGGATAATTACCCATATTAGTATTGGTAAAACCAAGATTATTGTAAGCATTGGCAATGCCTTGTTTAAATTCTGTTTCTTTATATAATTTCAACGCAGTTATAAAAAAACTCAGCGCTGTCGAAAATTCTCCTTTTGCCAGGTGAGCATTGCCAATATTCAGGCAAGAAGCCGCCTGCCCTTTTTTATAACCGGTTTTTTCAGAAAGGTTTTTTCCAAGGGTAGCGTAGTAAATAGACGAATCAAGATTGCCCCCGGTTCTGCTTTTTACACTTAAATTGTTTAAATTAAGGATGAAGGCGCTATCGGCCGGGGTTGATTTTTGCTGAGAGCGACACAAAAAAGAGCCCGCAAAAAAGATAATTGCCGGTAAAATTATTTTGGGCGGATTCATTTACCAAATATAAAAAATACTTTGAGATCTTCTGCGGTTAGAGCTGCACTTCGGGTAAAAGCAGGTTTTCACTCTTAACTTTTTTTAACTCCTTAAGCAATACGTGGCTGAACCTTTGATGGTATTGTTTAATTTCCTGTCATGAAAAGGTTTCTTACTCTATATTTGGTTCTTACCTGTGGCATATGTTTTGCTCAAAAAAAATTGCCCTGCGAAGCGGGAGAGAAGGGTTCTTTTTATAATAAAACGCAGGGAGAAAATTTTAATTATACTATAGTACGGAACGATCCTTATGCCATTCCTAAAAGCGGGCTCGATTTTAAAGGTGATGTTTTCTTTTCTAAATATTGCGGATTTAATTTAGGAGTTTCCAGGTTTAAACGCCCTGCAATCTATAGGGAATCACGCATTGACGCGTCCCTAATTTTGGGAGATTTTAGTGACTCTACATACAATTCTAAAGGAAAAAGAGATACCAGTTTAAAAATAATGTATACTGCCGGTTATCGTTATACCTGGTTTTTTAATGAACATATTAAAAGGAGTGAAGAAGATGTTGCAGAAAAAGTAGACGGGAAGCATAATTATAACTGGCGAATAGACAACCAATGTCTCGTAAAAAAACTAATTCAATACGGATTTTCATTGGGAACACAGGTTTATGCCGGAAATTTTCATGTTAATATGGGAGTAAATAATACAATTCCTTTTGAAACCGTTGTATACTCAGCCAGTCTTGAAAGGAGGCGTTCGGAAAGTTGGGGATATACTTTTTATAACCGAACGGATACAACGTATAATTTTTGGGTATCAGGCTCATATCTGAGGTTTTTATTCTCCCCTGTTTTTTATAGTAATTATGTTGTAAAGGACGGACAAACTTTAAATAAACCTGTTTCATTGACCAGCCATTTTGGTTTTACGATCGGAGCTTACATGGATTTCGGAGGCGCGTTTCAGGGTACTTTTGAAACGGGAATTATGCCTTCTTTAGGCTGGTATTTTAAATTGGGTTAGCCACTTACAGAGTTTACCCTGTGGCGTTCTAAAAAAAATGTGGACGGCACAAAATATGAGTGGTGATTATTTTGTTTTCTTTTTCAATATCAGGAAAATTACTCCGATTAATACAAGAAAGCCGACTGCTCCATAAATCCACATAGTATTGTATTCGCCGGGAAGAGGTTTACGTAGTATAATGGATGGAGGGGTGTTTTGTTTAGTAGCAGTATCTTTGTTTAAAGAACTGTCTTTGTGTTCAGGAATTAATTTTAACTCATCAATTGTTGTGGCAGATTCTTTGTATACAATTTCAGTAACTGTTTTTGTAAAATCAACTAATGCCAGTAGGGAATCAACATTTGCATTTATTTTAT
The DNA here is from genome assembly GCA_035569635.1 of Bacteroidia bacterium. Lineage (GTDB taxonomy): Bacteria > Bacteroidota > Bacteroidia > B-17B0 > Aurantibacillaceae > PALSA-968. Next base: position 18,832 of record DATMMV010000016.1, read on the forward strand.
CCCAATTTACTTTGTAATTACTTTCATTATTTTCAGAAATTAAATCTTTGTAATTAATTCCGTGAATTTTTATTCTGTCTCCTTCAAAATAATCAACACGTTCAGGTTTAACTGTTTCATATTTTTTCATCAGTTTACTAATCTCTTTTATTTTCATTTCAAGTTCCGGGTTTGTGTTGCCGTAATAAACTTTGGCTATTTGATAATAAGCCTTCGCATACTCAATAGATTTCACATTGTACGAAAGGTCGCCGAGGTCTGCCATAAGGCTCGCCATAATAGGATCCGGGCCGGGAGTAAAAGGAAAACGTTCTTTTAACTGAATGCTTAAATGATAAAAAACGACGCTGTCTTTTTTCTGTTTCTCAGAAAGTTGTAATACAGAATGGGAAGATAAGAATGCGGGATTCTTTTTTAATTCCAGTTTCGTTTCAAGGATTTTTGCGTGTATCCATTCGCTTCCTTCGTGGTCGTCGGGATTAAGTTGAATCCCACGCTTAATATATTTCAACGCGCTGTCGTTTTCTCCGATTAATTCGTAAGCGGTGCCAAGGTTAGCCGCAATTTTATATTCGTTGGGATAGTGGAGATAAAGTTCTTTAAGTATTTCAGCTGCCTCTTTTGATTTACCCAGTTTCATTAGGCAAAGCGAGTAATCCGAAAGCAACATGAAATTTTTTTCTTTCCGTAATTTTTTTTCCAGCTTTTGCAGTTTCTGTACATTCAATTCCGGGCTAAAATTTTTACTGAAAGGAAATTTCCAGTCGTAACCTAAAGGAATAAGGTTTCCTTCCTTGTTTAAAGCGAAATAATAATTCCCGCAGGGAAAGGATTTGAAAATGAAAAGAACAAAAAATAATAAAAGGATTATTTTTTTCATGCGACTATTTTAAGAGTATAACGAAACTTAAAGCATTAAGATACAAATTTTTTCCCTTTTCGTCCGCGTTGGCCATTGTTGTATGCTGTAACGATTACTGACTTTATACATAACTTCATAAATGCCATACATTTTAGTATACCGGCCCGTAATAAAGTGTTTGGTGTGAATCTACGTGTCCGGTTGATGCATCAATAGTTAATACATCAACTTCCCCGTAGTCGTTATTGTAAGCATCTTTTTTCCTGGAAAGGACTTGCTGTATTTTCCAAATGAACATTTTTTGTTTTGTATCGTAATAAATTTCAATTCGTAAAGGCTCTGTTCCTTGCTTAAGGTTTTGTTGTTTGGCAATACTCAAGGCCTTTTCTTTAGTGATTAAACGGCAACTGTCCCCTTTCAAAAAAAAGTCAGGAATAAAATCAAGATTAAGTTTTTCTATGAGATGCAGTGACTTGTCAAGCTCAAAATCAATCTCCCTGCTTATTTTATTATATACGGGGCATTTAGGACAAGGAATTGAAACAAGCCATCTCGCTTTTACTTTTACTAATTTTCCTTTCGTACTTTTATTCTGATAAAGTCTTTCCCAATGAGTTTCCCTCAAAATAGTTTTATACAGATAAAGTGTATTTGCCGTATCAAAAGTGCAATACTTATTGAACAATGTATCGCCGATAAGAGATTTAAAAATGCTATCTGCCTTCGCTCTGATATCTATAGTCAAATATTTCTGCCCGAGCATTGTGGCTGAAAAAATAATTGCCAAAAATAAGAGAGATAGTCGTTTCATTTTTTTTGTACAAATGTTCCCCATTGGGAATTCCGCGTACTGTTATGCGGTCGTTTTTATTTTCAACTCATTAATACTCCATTCAAGTCCACCATAAATGCCTTCTTCACTAATTAACCATTCATCTTGTTCGTTAGAGTGGAATTCAATTTTGTCCTCGATTAGTTGTTTGTCAAATTGCGATCTACAAATATTTGCGCCCTGCATGTCAGTGTAAACTAATTTGGTTTTAAAACCTTTTTTTATTTTCTCAAGCAACAGCCCGCTAACAGATTGGTCGCTTATGTCAAAGGGAAGGAAAATATTCTGTCCTTGCGTAATACTATTAATTCTGGCTTTCCAATATTTAAGCAATTCAATCACGCCATATTTTGTAATGTCTCGGTCTTTTAAGTTTAGCTTGTCAATGTCGCTGTCACTTATTTCAAGAAAGTCGAACAAATAATAACAATCCGCTATTTTTAATTGGGATGGTAGAGTGTCAATTCTTAAAAACATATCACCGTTATAGTTGTCAATGAAAAGTCGAATCATTTGTCCGTTTTATTGTCGATTAAAATAATGTATAGCTTACCTTGTAGGGTTTTTATAATCTTTGCAGCTTACCAAATATACAAAAAAGAAACCCCGTCTTTTACAACGGGGCTCCTACTCAAAAAACTAAAAACCAATGAAGGTGTTTTAGCTTAAACCTTCGGGGAACCACCCCCAAAGGGCTTCTTAATCCCATCTCCTGTAAAGAGAGGGGAAGGGGTAAGGTCGGTTATTTTTTACCGTCCATTTTATCTTTCAGATCAGATAGTGCAGAGATATCACCTAAAGTGGTTTTCTCTTGTGTATCTTTCATCTTCTTAACCGCTTTCTTAGTGTCGTCGTGCTCAGCAGCTTTAGAAGCTTTCTCCGTTTTTTCAGGAGTGTATTTTGCTCCTTCTTCATGCGTGCGCGCGTGCGATACTAAAATACGCTTAGAGTCTTTGCTGAATTCTAAAACTTTAAAATCCAACACTTCTTCCAGAGCGGCTTGTTTTTTATCAGCTTTTACCAAATGTTTAATAGGGCAGAAACCTTCAACACCGTATGGTAAACCAATCACGGCACCTTTATCGTTAATAGAAGTAACAGTTCCGCGGTGTATGCTGTCAATAGTAAATACTGTTTCAAACACATCCCATGGATTTTCTTCCAATTGTTTATGGCCTAAAGATAAACGGCGGTTCTCCGCGTCAATCTCCAATACTACCACATCCATTTTATCGCCGATTTTGCAGAACTCGCTCGGGTGCTTGATTTTTTTGCTCCACGATAAGTCAGAGATATGCACTAAACCGTCAACACCTTCTTCTAACTCTACAAACACACCAAAGTTGGTGAAGTTGCGGATAGTTCCCGTGTGTTTAGATTCTTTCGGATATTTTGTAGTAATAAAGCTCCAGGGATCAGGAGTTAGTTGTTTAATACCTAAGCTCATTTTGCGTTCGGTACGGTCTAAAGTTAAAACGATAGCTTCCACTTCATCTCCCACTTTTACGAAATCCTGCGCGCTGCGTAGGTGTTGGCTCCAGCTCATTTCACTTACGTGAATCAAACCTTCAACACCCGGAGCAACTTCAACAAAAGCTCCGTAATCAGCCATCACAACCACTTTACCTTTTACTTTATCGCCAACTTTAAGGTTAGCGTCAAGGCCATCCCAAGGATGAGGAGTTAATTGTTTTAAGCCAAGTGCAATACGTTTTTTGTCATCATCAAAGTCAAGAATAACCACATTGATTTTAGCGTCAAGCTTAACGATTTCTTCAGGATGAGAAATACGGCCCCAGCTAAGGTCAGTGATGTGGATAAGCCCGTCAACACCGCCAAGGTCAATAAACACACCGTAAGAAGTAATGTTTTTAACAGTACCTTCCAGTACCTGGCCTTTTTCAAGTTTACCGATAATTTCTTTTTTCTGAGCTTCAATCTCAGCTTCAATAAGTGCTTTATGCGATACAACAACGTTTTTAAATTCGTTATTGATTTTAACCACTTTAAACTCCATTGTTTTTGCAACGTAAACGTCGTAATCACGAATGGGTTTTACATCAATTTGCGAACCGGGTAAGAAAGCTTCGATACCGAAAACATCAACAATTAAACCTCCTTTAGTACGGCATTTTACATAACCTTTAATAATTTCATCGGTCTCAAGCGCTTTGCAGATACGATCCCATGAAGAGGCCGCGCGTGCACGTTTGTGCGATAAAATTAATTGCCCGCCTGCGTCTTCCTGTTCTTCAATAAATACGGGAATTTTATCACCGGCTTTTAAATCGGGGTTATATTTAAATTCGTTACGGGGAATTACACCGTCTGATTTGTAACCGATGTTAACAACAACCTCGCGGGCATTAACAGCAACTACAGTTCCTTCTAAAACCTCCAGGTTATGAACGGTTTTTAAAGTTTTCTCGTACAAGTCTTCTAATTTCTGGCGGTCTGCTACAGAATAGTTATCTTGTTTTTTTCCAATCGTGCTCCAGTCAAATTCTGCCGGTGCAACTACAGTTTCATTTTCAATTTGTGACATTATCTTTCACATTGTATCCTTAGTGTGCAGGGCGCTAAAGAGGGGTTTATAATGATTTGTTTTTATCCCTGTTTTCCCTGAAAAACGGGGGTACAAATATACCATAAAGCAGGGGTAGCTAAAGGATTTTTTATTAAAACTTTGGAAATCAATCGGGAATTTTATGAATAGGGGAATTAAACGGAAATGAACAACTTGGCTAACTTATAGATTTTCAGACGGTTGTATTTTTGGGCGTTCCGGCTCCTTGGGTCGCCGTCGGGCTGCTACAGGCTCCGCTTCGCTGCGGCCTCCTCGTTCCTGCGGGGGGCTAATACTTTCCGCATCCCTAACGCTAATACAACATCAAATAAAATAAATGAATTATTCATACCTTTAGTTCAATATGAAAAAGCTTTCCGTATTTCTCTCACTTCTTATGTTGGTGTCTTTGATTTCTTGCAAAAGAAAAGGTTGCAGGGATCCAAATGCATCAAATTATTGTGAGAGTTGTAATGCAACCGACAATAGTGAGTGTGTGGATTATCCTGTTAAGGAAGCTTACCATATCTTTTGGTATAATAAAATTGTCTTTGATAGTCTTACTGCACACGGAATAGATACTTTAAATATTAGCTTTTATGATTTTCATGCGGCGCACAATATGTATTATTTGATATATAATTTTAAAACGTCATACTATTACAGTTTCGCACCGGATTGCCAATTTAATCAAGTAGACAGAATCTATTCCGGAGGCTATCCAAAACATGGCCAAACCGATTATACGGAAACGTATTCTTTTAAATGTATAAAAAATGGAAAGCCGGACACCACCTTATTTCCTTCGGGAATTTGGAAAAGTGGAACTATAATTTATCATTATAATACTTGTGAGAACACACAATTAACCTGGCCGTAAAAAAAGTTTGCGCCTTAGCTTACAAAAATCATAAGCCCAATTTTTTCGCTTCGTTCCAAAAAACATCCATCTCATCCAGTTTGCAGTCGGCTAAGTTTTTACCCTGCGCTTTAATTTTTTCTTCCATGTAATTAAAACGGCGCAAAAATTTCTGATTTGTTTTCTCCAAAGCGTTTTCGGGATTAACGCCAATAAATCTTCCGTAATTAATTAAGGCAAAAAGTAAATCGCCGAACTCGCCTTCAATTTTTTCTTCAGATGCTTTTGTTTTTACCTCGTGGTGCAATTCGTTCATTTCTTCTTCCACTTTTTCCCAAACCTGTTCGGGTTTTTCCCAATCAAAACCGGCACCTCGTGCTTTTTCCTGCATACGTTGGGCTTTCACCATAGCGGGCAAACCCCTGGGCACTCCGCCAAGCACAGTTTTGTTTCCGCCTTTTTCTTTCAGTTTTATTTTTTCCCAATTTTGTTTTACGTCTTCTTCGTTCTCTACTTTCACATCTCCGTAAATATGCGGGTGGCGCTCAATCAATTTATCACACACTGAATTGATGACATCGGTTATATCAAAATTTTTCGTCTCAGAGCCAATGCGTGCGTAAAAAACAACATGTAACAAAACGTCGCCTAATTCTTTTTTAAGCTCTTGCATGTCTTTGGCAATAATAGCATCGCCAAGTTCATACACTTCTTCAATGGTAAGGTGACGTAAACTCTCAAAAGTTTGTTTTTTATCCCATGGGCATTGCTCTCGCAACTCATCCATTATTTTTAATAATCTGCTGAATGCTGTTTCTTGTGGTGTTGACATATCTGCTAAAATAGTAAAATAAAAAACAGTGCGGTTGCACAAAGTATTAAAACGCTTAAAACAATTGCAAATGAAGCGAGGCCAAGCCAGGTTTTTGAGTTATTAATTTTGTCGGTGCGCGCACTTGCAGATGCTATTATTGAAACCAGCGCAAAAATGGCAGTTATAATAAGTAAAGTTACGGTTATATAAACCAGGTCCGGAAATTTTAAAAAGATGTAATAAGCAATGGATAAAAAAAGCAGGCTTATAATTGCCATACGAAGCCCCGCTTTTGCCACATGATTCGGAAGTATTCCCGAAAGAAATGCCGGTTTAATACCGGGCTTTCGCACGGTAAAATTTTTAACCGGATTTACTGAAAGTAACGATACAAATAATTTTTTTTGATGTAGCCCCGGAGTTTTTTGTTTCTGTAATTGCAGTGACCCGTTTTTTTCAGCGAAAGTAAGTGGTTGCGATAAATTTGTTAAGAGTAAGTATTTTTTTAGCCCAATGTTTTCCTGAGAATTAACTTTTACGGAAGTCGAATTTCTTACGTGCGATTTTTTTTCCGTATAAAACCCGCTTCTGTAATGCCTTTTTTGAAGTGAGCAGGAGGGTAGTGATAAAATAAGCGGGATAACAAAAAAGAATATAAATTTTCTCCCGCTCATAACCAGTATGAATGTAAGAAAAATAAATGAGGCAGGGTTTTTGATGCTTATTTATTCATGAAGAAATTACGAACTTTTTACCTTCTTTTATCCGCATGGATAAGTGTACGCGCGCAACATTGTCCCTTTGATGGTTCGGCTATCCTTGTATTAAATATACATTCGGCCGATAGCGCAGGTATTATTCCCGGATTAAAAATTTACCTGGAAGATAGTCTTGGCAAACCTTTTTTTAGTTACCGTTATATGGATAAAAAATGGGTGAACGATACTGTTTGGTTCCGGCAAAACCCGGATCACACAACATTCAGAGGTTATATTGACAATAATAACCCTACAGAAATACATAAAATCCGATTTCCTTTTGCGCGCAATAATTATGTAACTACCGTTTACGACGGATTTCCTATTGAGAAATACAAAATTAAAATTGCAGACACAGACGGAGTTGCAAACGGCGGTTGGTTTCAACCAAAAACTAGTGTATTAACGGATAGAGATGTTTACCCTTTATGCACAACTTACAACGACGAAGTTTATAACTGTCCTTTCAAAAAAATAGTTTATAAACCTGCGGATGTTATCTTAGTGAAGAAATAACAACATGCCTTATACTCAAAAATTATATAAAACCGCTTTTGCTCTTGCAATTTTTACGATTGTGTACAATATTATTGAAGGTGTAATTGCTGTTTTTTTCGGATATAAAGACGAGAGTCTCACACTTTTTGGTTTTGGGGTGGATAGTTTTATTGAATTTATTTCGGGATTGGGTATTGCGCATATGATTATACGTATTCGTAAAAATAATGAAAGTAAGCGCGATGAATTTGAAAAGACCGCATTAAAAATTACCGGAATTGGTTTTTACGTTTTGGTTGCGGGATTAGTAATTACAAGTGTTTATAATGCCGTTAATAGGGTTAATCCAAGTACGACTTTATGGGGAGTTATTATTTCTTTAATTTCTATTGTTGTGATGTTGATTTTACTTGCCGGAAAAATGAAAACGGGCAGGGCTCTGAATTCGGAAGCGATATTGGCTGATGCAGAATGTACAAGGGTGTGTATTTATATGTCGATAGTGCTGCTCATTTCAAGCGGCATTTACGAATTAACTCATTTGCCTTATGTAGATACGATTGGTTCTTTGGCTCTGGCATATTTTTCTTTCAGGGAAGGGAAGGAGTGTTTTGAGAAAGCGAAGAGTGATAAATATTGTGCGTGTAATCTTTAGGCGTGTTGATATTTGCATTAAGGCGCAAAGATACTAAGAGGTTAAAGGTAAGTGCAATCTGAATTTTAAAAAATCTTTGTTAAACTTTGCGCCTTCGCACCTTTGTGCTAAAGAAACTGAAAAATTTTCCTTAATGGTTTTAATGTAAGAGTAAAGAAATAAGGTTTAATTCCGTTCAAATCCCAGGCTTTCCTATCTTCGTTATTTGCCTTAACCCGATTTTTTAAAGAAGCATTGCTTTGCCCACCGGTACGCATTTTCACTATATACTCAGGTAAATAAGCCAATTTAATTTTATGTTTATGAATGAAGCGCAACATCAACTCGTAATCGGCGGCAGAGCGCAATTCGGTATTAAAGTCGCCGTATTTTTGATAAATTTCTTTTTTTACAAAAAAAGCAGGGTGGGGCGGCATCCATCCCC
>DATMMV010000017.1:0-4652 GCA_035569635.1 Bacteroidia bacterium
TGTTTTTCTTCTTACTTCTTTAATGAAGTTTTCGGTGGTTTGTTTTTTCTTTGTTTCCATGATTATTTAAATTTAATAATTTTGGAAACACTATCTAACTTTTAATTATATTTAGTCCACTTTATGCTGACGATTTACAAAAAGGCTATCGATTCGTTTGTTCCCGGTATTTAAATTAGCAAGATTGGTTGTAAATATAAGATCGCTGGTACTTGAATTAAGTTTTATTGAACCATAGTTACCTTCGTAAGTGGTAGTTATTGTGTCATTAAATGTTGTTTCTATTGTGTAGCGGGTCTGCGTTGTTTGAGCTTTCAGGCCAACAGAAAGAAGGGATAATAATGTTGTCAGAAGGCAGTATTTAATTGTAACTTTCATAACCTTTGTTTCACAATGAATTTGTTTTGCAAATAATACTTAGCATTAACCAAATAGTTTATTGTGGGTCAACGTGTCCTAAACTTCATCCCTATTAAGTTTTTTCTATTGTTAATAGTAGATTGTACAAGCATCCAACGATAACCCTTTTAAAGACCATTTCATCAAATATCATAGATATTTTAGCGATAACCTCTATTAGTAAATCTAAATTAATAAAAAAATCTGAATTAAATTGACTCAGGGTAATATATTCAGTTATGCCTTTTTCAGATTTTTCAAAGAAATAGGCGTACTCTTTTCGTATTTAATTTAATTGGGAGATTACCTTAAGCATGTTATGCAACTTTTTGCCAACCTATAAACTCTTTTCTATTTGCTAAATAAATAATTAATTCCTTATCATGTGAAATTCATTTTTATCGCTTCCATCCATATAATAATACCAGAACTCTTTGTCTTCAAGTTTTAAGATTACTAAGGTTTGAGCGCTATGATTACTTACACCCTTTAATCCAATTTCTTTATCATTGTTTTGAAATGCCCATTTACCAGCTGAGCCAAAAATTCCCCACGAAAAGGAATAATCTCCATCTTTTGTATAGGTTTCTGTATAATTTGACATGGTGGAAGTATAATCGGTTCCATTTCTTTTATAATTATCGACCTTCCAAGAATGAGACACGCGTTCCGTTCTGGTGCGGAAACTGATAAATGGGCCATCCGGGTATTTCTTGCAACTTTGCATTGTTGGAATTACAAGTGCGCAGAAAAGCACAATCACTGCTGACATTTTCATTTTTTTCATTTTTTCAACTATTTAAATTTGCTTTTTCGATTATTTAATATTGTATTTATAGCTCGCAAATGAGTTTATTCATTTCTTCACTTGTTTTTCCAAGTATTACTTGAATGCGAATTAACATCTCATCGTGTCGGCCTTCTACAAAGCATACATCTCTGTCTGTGAGTACAGCAAATTTGTTTCTTAAGCGATCTCGCACATCAATCCAATTTACTTTTAACTCTTTCAGATAATTCATTTCTTTTAATTAGTGTGAATTAATTTTCACAGAGCAAAGATGAACAACTATAGAACTATAAGTGTTACAGAATTTTCCTGACAAGTTACATCATTCGCATATTCAAAAACTCACAAGGCGGTTAAAAATATTTCGTGAATATGATTACGTTTTGGTTTTTCGCTATTTTATACTGTAGTTTAAAGAGTTTTTGGAGCAGCTAATTCCCACAACCAACGCGCCTTTTTTTCGCTCATTGAAAGAGTTTGCATAACCTTTAGATTAAATCCATTTTTACTTAAAAGTCAATCAATATGAAGAGTTCCAATAGTTACATCATAAATATAATTTTTTTAAAATGATGTTAACTGTTAACACCGGCCAATCGACATAAATGATAAAAAGTATCTTCAAATTCATTTGAAGAAAACTTATCTCTGTTTTTGGAATAATGAATGATATGCTCTGTTTTTAGAAAATATTTTATAAAAAAGCACCTAACAACAAATTAAATAAAAAAATGAACCGAAAGGCGCGAATTATGTAACATAATTCTAAAACTGTGTAACGCTTTACCTTTAAAATCTACACATTTTTAACCTGTGATAATTTCATATTAATTTAATCAAGTAAAATGACAGCAACCGAAAATTTACATTACGCAATAGGTGAACTCGCCTATGCAGTTGCCAGCGCAGATGGTAAAATACAAAAAGAGGAACGCCAAAAATTTCATGACATAGTTGAGGCAGAACTTCGCTGCAAAGATTATGCTTTTGATGTTTCAGGTATCATTTTTCAAATAATGGACAAGGATAAAACTTCTACAAAAGATGCTTATAATCGGGCTATGAAAGAAATACATTCAAATAGTCATTATCTAAGTCCAAAACTTAAAGAAACGTTTGTTAAAGTTATGGAAAAAGTAGCCAAAGCCTACAAGCCCGTAACCATTGATGAATTACAATTGATCGAAAAATTTAAAAAGGACATTGCTCCAATTAAAGGCGACCCCATTTATTATGAGCCAGCCATTCAGAGATAAATTAAAAAAAAGACATGTTAAGTAAAAGAAAGTATCATCCGGTTATTGAAGAACTGTCGGAACTGATTAGAGAAAATGATTGGGCCGCCGATTTTGAAAAAGCAATTAAAGCCGCGCACAAAAAAAATGTTCCCCTCATTGAGAATGTAAAAACAGTTACAGCGTATTTAGAGTGGATGAATGAATTCTTATATTGGGTTCCTATGGAAAACTCCTCCGGAGAAAATGTAAATGATCATTTGAGCGCTTCCTATTTTATTGCAGATCAGGAACCTCTTTTATCATTGCAAAATAAAGTAATTCCCTCCGACAAAGCTCTTCCTCTTACTCCTTTTTCTCAATGGTTGCTGGATTATGCCAATGCACTTGGAGCATTTCATGATACACCTGAATCTCTTACTAAAGAATCTGAGCAATCATTTTATGAATCGCCATATTATAATATGAAAGAATATTCACGTCCTCACGGAGGATGGAAAACGTTTAATCAAATTTTCGCAAGGCATTTTAAGCCGGGGTATCGCCCTATAGCAGCTGTATCAGATAATTCAATAATTGTTATGCCCGCTGATTCTACATTTCGCGGGCAATGGGAAATCAGAAAGGATTCTAATGTAACTGTAAAAAATCTTAACTGGAAAATAAGTGAATTATTAGAAGGAAGCCCTTACAAAGACAGATTTGAAAACGGGATTTTTATGCACTCATATCTTGGGCCAACAGATTATCACAGACAACATGCCCCGCTTGGCGGAAAAGTTTTAGAAGCACGTGTTATTCAGGGTCAGGTATATCAAGAAGTGGAAGCAAGAGAAGTTGAAGAAAATCCGGAAACCCATGCATTAAAACTTAAAAGAGTTTACGACTCTTTTGATTTGACAGGGTATCAATTTGCTCAAACAAGAGGTTTGATTATACTTGATACGCCCATCGGGCTTGTAGCAGTTTTACCAATTGGCATGAGCCAGGTATCCTCCGTTATCATTACAGCCGAAGTTGGAGTTACAGTTCGCAAAGGAGAAGAATTGTCTTACTTTCAATTTGGAGGTTCTGATATCATTTTGGTGTTTGAATCATCGAGCAATGTTTCTTTAACCGCACAAAAAACATTGCACTATAAGATGGGTACAAAAATTGGCAAAGCCTATCCCGTCATCTAGATTATTATTAAATAGCAATGATAAAACGAAAAGTTAAAGGATGGCTTAAAAGATATTTACCTCCGGAAATTGTTGGAACGATAACAGCAGTTAGTGCAGCTGGTTTGATACATATTTTTACAGAGAATTTAATTTTTATAGCTTACGCGGGGTCTTTTGGAGAAGCTATTGGTTTTTACTCAACCATTTTTATTCAAAATATATTAATTGTAAGTAAGAAGAATAAGGTAGAGAAAAAAATATTTTCCTTCGCAGATATCACCGGAATTATTGCAACTATTGTGTTGGAATTTGGCCCTGCAGGGCTAATTGACGGATTATTGTTGCGCCCGTTTTTTATGTTTATATTCCCTATTCTTTTGAAAAATTTTACGCTTGGGGTTTTAATAGGAAAATTTACCGGCGATTTAACTTTTTACATTTTAGTTATTCTTAGTTACGAAATAAGAAAATGGAAAACATGATTCATACAGAAAATATAACACCCAAAGGGAAATTATTAATCATTGGAGGCCATGAAAATAAAGGAGAAGAAATTGAAGGAGAAAATCTGACAATTCACACAAAAAAGAAATCGCAATCGCATTTTGAAATTTTGGGTTCACTTATTTCAAAAATCCCAAGAGCACATCATACCATTGAGATTATTGCCTCAGCTTCTTCTATTCCCACAGAAATGGAAAAAATGTATATAGATTCATATAAACAAGAGGGGTTTACTCATGTCGGAATTATAAAAGTTGAAAAACCAAAGGATGCCACTAATCCGGATTCAATAAAACGAATTCAGGGCGCCCATGCTGTTTTATTTACCGGCGGAGATCAGAGTAAACTCGTTTCACTACTTATCAGATCAGAATTGCTGATAGCAATCAAAAATAAATACTACGCAGATAAGAATTTTATTGTCGCAGGAACGAGTGCCGGGGCAATGGCAATTCCCGAAATAATTATTATCGGTGGCTTAATTCGTGAAGCGCTTTACAAAGAAGATATTGAAATAACTGAAGGGTTTAGTTTTATTAAAAACGTTATTATTGATACGCA